>JANMPY010000285.1:0-29795 GCA_031370095.1 Betaproteobacteria bacterium | reverse complement strand
CACTTTGACAGCCCCCGTGCCGAGGGCCCGTTGGTCGTGGTCAACTGTGGCGCGATTCCCACGGAGCTTGTCGAGTCGGAGTTGTTCGGCCATGTCAAAGGTGCCTTCACGGGCGCTGTCGGCAACAGCGAGGGGCTCATCCGCGAAGCTAACAATGGCACGCTGTTCCTCGACGAAATTGGCGAGCTGCCGATGGCGATGCAGGTAAAGTTTCTGCGTGTACTTGAAGATCGCCAGGTGCGTGCGGTCGGTGCCAAGGAAGTCCATCGCGTCGATGTGCGCATTGTCGCTGCCACCAACAAAGACCTGAAACAAGCCATCACCCGTGGCGAGTTCCGCGAGGATCTTTTTTATCGACTCAATGTGCTTGAGCTGAAGGTGCCGCCGTTGCGGGAAAGAGGCCGCGATATTGATTTGCTGGCACGTCATTTCATCGACCATTACGCCAACAAGCTGGGCAAGCGCATCACCGGTCTCGATGCGGAGTTCAGCGATTTCATCCGCGTTTATGATTGGCCGGGCAATGTTCGGGAACTGCAAAATCTGATTGAGCGTGCAGTGATTCTGGCGGATGGCGAAATGCTGGTGTATGCCGATCTTGCGGATGGGCTCATCTCTGCCACCACCAACACCGCCACGCCGGTCGACCCGGTTGAAAATCCCTTGTCAGTTGAGGGCTACATCAAACAGGTCGTTCTCAAATTTCAGAACGAGTTGTCGGAAGTTGAACTGGCGAACATGCTGGGAATCGGTCGCAAGGCACTGTGGATGCGAAGAAAACGCTGGGGCTTGTTGCGCAAAGCGCGCAGCGATGAGGAGTCCAACGGGAACGAATGAGGGCCGAGCGTTCCGTTTCGAAACGGATGAATCCGCCTTTCGCGTGACAAGCAGTGGACAAGCACCTGATGTGATTCACTGTTTTGATATGGCGCAGAAATTGCGTACTAGGTATCCACGCAGTACATCCCACCAACGATTTCTGAAGGAACACAAATGGCCGACGCCGCCGCAGCACCCGCACCAAAACCACGCAAAAAAATGACGATTCCGATGTTGATGGCAAAAAAGAAAAACAAGGAGCCCATCGTCCAGCTCGCCGTTTATGACTACGAGAATGCGATCATTGCGGATCGGCTTGGCATCGATATTCTGTGCGTAAGTGATACCGGCGGCATGGTGCTGTTCGGCCACGAATCAACGACCTCTGTTTCGTTTGAAGAAGTCATGTTCATGGCGCAGGCCGTGAAACGTGGATCGCAATATGGATTGCGCATGGTAGACATGCCGTACATGAGCTACCACATTTCGCCAGAGCAGGCGGTTGAGAATGCTGCAAAGTACGTCGCCCAGGCCGGTGCTGAAGTAATGAAATGTGAAGGCAATCGCCACCACGCAAGAAATATCGAGGCGATCGTCAAGGCTGGCATTCCGGTGCAGGGTCACATTGGTATTTGCCCGATGCGGATGCCGCAATTGGGTGGCTTCGCGGCGCAGGGTAAAACAGCAGATCGTGCCAAGGAATTGATCGATGACGCGATGGCGTTTGTAGACGCCGGATGCTTCTCGATCATGACCGAAGTATGTACCTCGGAAGTATCCGAGTACCTTGCCGAAACGCTCTCTGTTCCGGTCATCAGCTTAGGCTCGGGCAATACGTCGGACGGCGTGCATATCATCGGCTCCGACCTGTTTCACCTCTACGAAAAACACACACCGCGTCACTCCAAAATCTATCGCGACCTCGTACCCATTCTGGAAGCGGGTTACGGCGAGTACATCGACGACGTGAAAAATCGTCGCTACCCTGGCAAGGAACACACGGTGTTCATGAAAGACGAAGAGCTCGAAAAATTCCGCAGCATTGTTGGCTGGAAAAAGTAGCACGCATGGCAGCGCCCGCTCTGGTTGATGAAGATATCGAGGGATTTCTCGCGCGAACCAGTTTTTTTTCGCGCTTCAGTGATCAGCAGCGGGCGCGCATTCTTGCCATCGCAACATCGGTATCACTGCCTATGGGCAAGCAGGTTTACGGCGTTGGCGAACCTGCCCGTACTTTTTATGTGCTGATTGACGGCACGATTCTGTTTTCTCTTGCTGTCGGCAATCGTCAGGCAAACGCCGGCCAAATCATCGGCAGCGGCGACGTGTTTGGCTGGGGCGCGCTGGTCGAAACAGGGCACAAGCGAATCGCCAATGCCATTGCCACATCGTCCTGCAATGCGCTGGCGATTGATGGCGATGCACTAATCGCTCTTGCCGATGCGGACCATAGCCTCGGCTACGTGCTGATGCGTTCAATCAACAAAATTATCACGGGTACCCTGACGGCATTCGTCGCGGGCTAACAGGCAAATCAGGCGCGGTCGTTGAGCCTCGAAAGCGCGCAACTCTTCCTTGCATCCGGGATCGTCGGATTCCTGATCGGCGCAGTCGGCGTCGGCGGCATATTGCTTATTCCTGCGCTCGTTGCGCTTGCGGGGCTCACGCCGCATCAGGCGAGCGCCACGGCGCTCTTCACGTTTCTGTTCACCGGCATGCTTGGCACGATTCTTTTTCAGCGTCGCGGCAGCATTGATTGGCGACAGGCTGGCGTCGTATGTGCCGGTGCAATTCTCTTCAGCTATTTGGGCGCGGTGGCGAGCAAGGCAGTCGGCGAAATCGCACTCATGCGAGTGATTGCCGTCCTGATTATTTTTGCCGGTCTCTACGTGTTTCTACCCAGCGGAAAAGAGCCGCCAACGCGCACGAACAACAATCGACTGCTTTTGCTGATGGTGATTGGTGCCGTATCGGGTTTCGGCTCTGGATTTTCGGGTGCAGGCGGTCCGCTGTTTTCGGTTCCACTGATGGTAGTCACAGGCTTTGCACCACTTTTGGCCATTGGTACAAGTCAGGTGTTGCAAATCGTTTCGGCGGCCTCTGGTTCGCTGGCAAATCTCAGTGTGGGGGACATTCAGTGGTCGCTGGTTGCGTTGGTTACAGGGGGCGAGCTCGCCGGGGTATTCGCCGGCGTGAAATTAGCGCATTCAGTAAATGCGAACACATTGAAGCGGGCGACTGGTTTGGTCTGCCTATCAGTCGGTAGCTGGCTACTAATTCAGAATTTTTGACATAAATGCCCCTATTGTCGCAACACAAGCTACCGCAACGACTTCAAGCAGTCGCTGCGGCAGTACGTCACCCGCTGAAGATCCCGATTACTTCGGTCCTTTAGACACGTCCAGCGCGATGATCTTGCCCAGCGGCAGCGTTGCGTTCGCGTCTTTTGCGACCTTTCGTGCCATCGAGTCGTCAAGCGCGCCAGGTGCGGGCTTGTCGACATCAATCGCCTTGGTGTTGTGCAGATAAATGTAGGTTTCGGCAAGCAGCTTTTTCACGCGATCATCGAATATGAAAGGCTTCTCGTCGCGTTCCTTGCTGCCGCCCGCAGAAGCGGGGATGGCACCATAAAGTGAGAACCACGCCATCGGCACGGTGATACCGGCGGTCTGTGCCTTGACAATCTCGGCCACCTTGACGGCATTCTTGGGATCGAGTACGTAACGTTGCGCCTCCAGTTCGGTCTTTAGCCATGCCTCGACAATATCGGGACGGCTTTTCATCAAGTCTTCGCGCATGGCGATCGCGCCGGCATCGGAAATGCCGAAAGTGTGACCCGTTGCAACGATTCTAGCGACACCCTCGCCAACGATGTCACCAATCCTCGACACCGACGGCTCCCACAGCACCGCACCGTCGATCTTGCCGGTGCGCGGGTTGGTGGCGATCACTTCGATTGATTGGTTGAGCACAGCGGACGGTTTGATCTTGGTCTTCTCAATCACCAAGCCGAGGAAGCGGTGGGCGCAACTGCCCTGCGGTGTGGCCACCACCTTGCCGTCAAGCCATTGCACTGCTTCTTCAGGTGTTTTGAACTTGGGCGCGTCCGCGCGCACCATGATGACGTTGCAGCGCTGGCCCGCTGACATGCCGGTATTGGCGACGAGGTTGATCGGTGCCACGCTGCGCTTGGTGGTCGCCACGACAGCTGGCATGTCGCCTAAGTAACCGATCTGCTGTTTTCCGGCGAGCATGTTGTTGACGATGATCGAGCCCTGCAAGGCGTTCTGGAATTCCACCTCGCTGCCCGCAGGCAAGTATTTCTTCCACAGGTCAAGAGCGCGTATCACGGCAGCAGAATAGGAAATGGTGTCATAGGGCTGGTAGCCGACGACTAGTTTCACCGGGTCAGCTGCCTCGGCAGCGCTGATGGCAAGCGCTGCGAGTGCGGCTATCGGCAAGGCTTTTAATGTTCTAAGCATGGCAGTTTCCTTTCGGTAAATTCGGTGATCTGTGCGTTGGCCAGAAATTTTGTATGACTGCGTTCGGCTGACTGAATGGTGTTGCAAAGTAGCATGGTGATGGTCATCGGTCCCACGCCACCCGGCACCGGGGTGATATAGGATACCTTTTTCCTCACTTCGTCGAAATCAACATCGCCGACCAGCGTGCCATCCGGCAGTCGGTTGATGCCGACGTCAATGACTACCGCGCCGGTCTTTACCATCGGTGCGGTGATCAGATTTGGCTTACCCGCCGCCACCACGAGGATGTCAGCGAGGATCGTGAATTGCGCCAGGTCACGGGTCTTCACATGGCAGATCGCGACCGTGGCTTCTCGCTGCATTAGCATCAGCGCCATCGGCTTGCCGACGATGTTGCTCGCACCGACTACCACCACGTTTTGACCGGCGATGGGAATGTTGCTGTACTCAAGCAAGCAAACCACACCATAGGGCGTGCAGGGCGGGAACACGGTGCCGCCTGTGACCAGACCACCAACGTTGTAGAGGTTGAATCCGTCAACGTCCTTTTCAAGCTTGATGCGGTCGATCACGGTATGCACATCGATCTGTGGTGGCAACGGCAACTGCACCAAAATACCGTGGATATTCGGATCGATGTTGAGTTTATCGATTGCGGCAAGCACACTTTCCTGAGTGGCGTCGGCAGGCAGCAGGATCTCCTCGGAATGAATGCCGATGTCCTGACAGGCTTTGACCTTGTTGCGCACGTAGACCTTCGATGCGGCGTTCTCGCCAACCATGATCACGGCAAGGCCGGGCGTGAGGCCAGCGCCCCTCAACCTATCGACGCGGATTTTCCAGTCGGTGCGAACCAGGCGGGCAATCTCCTTGCCGTCAATAATTTTCGCGGTCATGGCTGACTCCGAAAACCGACAATGATAAATAGCAACATGCTTATTCCCATCAGAACGTAACCCGCAATATCAATTTTCCGCGCAAAAATATCGCGGCCTTTGTGCTTCAACATCATTGCCGCCAGTGAGAACGCACCGCCCAAAACCGCGAAGCTGATTACAACCGGACGCGTCAACAGCCATTCCATCAGTTCCTCGCCGTTCGCTTGCTATATGCTTCGACGAAATCAGTCGCCGCCTTACTGCCACGCGAAAATGACTTCATCGCTTCCTCATGCAGTATCGACAGCGCCTCGGTCTTGATCGCGTTCGCGCGGTCGCTGGTGACCATGTCGGCAAGCCTTCGCGGTCGCGGCAGATCCACTTCCAGCACCGCACGCACTTGCGTGGGAATGTTGGACATGATGAGCAATCGGTCGGCCAGAAATACCGCCTCGTCGATGTCGGTGGTGACAAAGAAATTGGTGCGTCCCGATTCCTCGACCAGCCCTGCATAGTATTCCCACATCAATTCCTTGGTCATCGCATCCAAGCCGCGGAACGGCTCGTCAAGAATCATCACCGTCGGGTTATTGATCATGGCGCGCGCCAGCTCAACGCGGCGCTGCATGCCGCCCGATAATTGCGTCGGATATTTTTTGCGGAACTCGCGCAGACCCACTTTGTTCAGCAGAAACTCGGCGAACTCCAAGGTCTGTGGCGTGAGCTCGCCGCGCGCGCGCGGGCCGTAAAGAATATTGTCGTAGGTCGACATCCATGGGAAGAGTGCGGTTTCCTGAAACACCACAAGTCGGTCGCGACTGGGGCCGGTGATCGGCTCGCCATCAATCTTGATCGTGCCGGTTGAAGGCTGCTCAAAACCGGCCAGCAGGCGAATCAGGGTGCTTTTGCCGCAGCCCGAAGGGCCGATCATCACGGTGAGCTTGCCACGCTCGATTGTGAAGCTGCAGTCGCGCACGACTTCTTTCGTCAGATGTCCAGCGCCGTAATTTTTACTGACGCCGTTGACGACGATTTCGCCCGACGCAACGAGGGGACGTGGGATATTTGCTTCGGTCATGATCTCACCTCAGTCGCAGCCACGGGGTAACGTATTTACCCAGAGCGCGCAATAGTTCGCTGGAAAAAAAGCCGGCAATACCGATCGATATCATCCCCACCACGATCTGCTGGTATGAGCCGCCGACGTAGGAATTCCAGATAAAGAACCCCAGCCCGCCGCCGCCGGTGCCGCCGGTCTGGCTGCCACCGCCGGAGATCATCTCGGCTGCAACCACCACTTCCCAGGTGATCCCCATGCCCACTGCTGAGCCGACCATGATGGAGGGCAGGGTGCCTGGCAGAATGATGCGCCGGAAGATGTCCCATTGGCTGGAGCCCATCGATTGCGCCGCCTGGAAGTAGCGCTGGTCAATCGATTTCGCACCGCCGACGACATTGATGACGATGGTGTAAAAAGCGCCGAGGAAGGTGACGAAAGCGATCGACATCTCCTGCGTAGGCCAGAAAATAATCGACGCAGGCACCCACGCAAGCGGCGGGATCGGGCGCAACACTTCGAACACCGGGAAGCCTACGCCAAATGCGGTGCGGTTCACCGCCAGCAGCAGGCCGAAAGGGATGCCGATCAGCATGGCGGCGGTGAAGCCTGCCAGCACCCGGAACACGCTCTTGTACCAGCTCTGCCAATAGCCCAAATCAGTGATAACAGCTGCCCAGGCGGTGAGCACCTCAGTCGGTGCGGGTATTGCGCCCACCCAAGGCAGATATGTCTTCTTGAAGCCCAGAGCTCCCAGCGCTTCACGCAACGGAGAAAAAATGTCAGCGCTGAGCCACTGCCCGGAGCGCGAGCCGAGTTCCCAGAGCAGCAGGAACACGATGATCGACACTGCGCCACGCGCAGCGGCTTTGGCAGAAAATTTGTGCGTAGCCATCCCTAACCCTCTTTCTCGCCAGCTTGAAACGCCTTCAAGGCTTCTTCGTGGACAGCCTCATTGGTCTCTTCGATAAGCTCGCGGAAGCGCTTCGATGTCAACACGCCATAATCGCGTGGATGCGGGATGTCGACGTTGAGAATTTTCTTCGGCTTGCACGGTCGCGACGTCATGATCGCCACTTTATGGCCGAGGAATATTGCCTCCTCCAAGTCGTGCGTGATGAAGAAAATCGTGACTTTGTTCTTGTAGTAAATTTCCAGCAGTGCCTCATGCATCACCGACTTGGTGAGCGAGTCGAGCGCCCGGTACGGCTCGTCGAGCAACAGCACTTTCGGATCGTTCATGAGCGCGCGTACAATTTCGACCCGCCGACGCATGCCCGACGAGACCTCGCCGGGATAGTTGTGCTCGACGCCGGAAAGACCGGCATCGGCCATCATCGAAAGTGCCTTTTCCCTTGCCTCGGCCTTGGACAGTTTGCCCTGCATGATCGGGCCAAATGCGATGTTCTCGAGGTTGGTTTTCCACGGAAACAAGGCACTATTTTGAAACATTACGATGCGGTCAGAGCCGGGCTCTGCCTTCGGTTTTTCAGTGCTGCACAGCACCTCGCCATCCAGCGTGATCGTGCCGGAAGTGATTTCGTGAAATCCGGCGATCGCGTTCAGAAGCGTGGTCTTGCCGCAGCCGGAGGGGCCGACGATCATGCAAATCTCGCCTGCCTCAATGTCAAGGCTGCAATGATCGACCGCCATTACTGCGGCGCCGTTCGGATCATATATCTTGACGACGTCGTCGATACGGATGGCGCCGCGCGTATGGGCTTTAGGCGTATTCATTATTGCGCTCCCAAGGCGAGCTCACGCACCCGCCATTGCATCAGGTAGTCACCCGCGACGCGTACCATCGCGCTGGTGATGTAGCCGACCGCACCGAGCGTGATCATGCCGATGACGATGGTTGGGTATCGCACCATCGTGTATGAAGTGTTGATGACATAGCCCAATCCGTATTGACCTGATACCATTTCTGCCGCGACAAGCGAGAACCACGCGACACCGACGGAAATCTGCAGACCGGTGAAGACGAACGGTAACGAGCCGGGCACAATGACATGAAAGAATACTTGTGATTTCTTCGCGCCCAGACAACTAGCGGCGCGCAGGTACGACTCATCGATCGACTCCACCCCGAGCATGGTGTTTAGCGCGGTGGCGAAGAATGAGGCGAGGAAGGTCAAGTAAATCACGGCCGACTCGGTGGAGACGAACATCACGATGGCGAGCGGCACCCATGCGAGGATGGGAATAGGCCGCAGCATTTCAAACAGCGGAAACATGAACTCCTTGAATTTTTTCGACCAGCCGAGAAACAGTCCAAAGGGCACACCCAGCAACGTCGCGAGGACGAACGCTTGCGTCACGCGCCAAACCGACATGCCGATGTGTTGATAGTACTCAGGGGTATACAGGGACAGGCCGTAGGTCGGATCCGGATTCAACCATTCCTTGATCACAACAGTGATGCCGGGCATCTCGCGGAAGCGCGGTACTTTCCACACTTCCACAAATAAGTACCAGGCACCAAGAAAAATCGTAAAACCGATCAGCATCAGATACGGTCGCGGACTCTTCAGCCACTGCTTAAAACGATAGAGCGTGAGGTTGACGCCCTGACTGTCACCCGAGTGGAGCTTGCGATGGATGGTACGTAACTGTGCAATCAGATCAGGTACCGTGTAGTCGCGCGTGATCATCGTCGCGAAGCGGCTCATCACGACATCGCCAGCATCCGGATCGGACTCGAGCAGTCGCATTAACTCGTCGCCGTTAATGCGCACAATCTCGGTAGCCTCCATCGCCGTCGCGCCGGCCAAACGGTGCGGGAACTTGTCCATCAGCGCCGCCCAGCCGAATACGTCACCCGGCCCCAGCGCCTGTACAGGGCGCCGCGCATTCACGCCAGGTTCGAGCGCGTGCTCGATTTTGCCGGACACGATGATGTAGATGTCGTCGGCCGTGTCCCCAGCTTGATACACTGCCGCGCCCGAAGGATATGCGACCTGCCAGCTCAAGGCGGCAATTTTGCGCAGCATGCCGTCGGATACCACTTGAAATGGCATGGTGCGCTTGAAAATCTCCAGCATTGCGTCTGCTGCGACTGTTTTTTTTACCGGTTCCATCTTGATCTCAACTCTCGCTTCAGGTTGTCGCACGGATGATCCCGGTCGCCGTCAGGCAACCGGGAAAATGCTCCTAATTCAGCGTGGGCAGCGGGATAGCCGTTGCCTGCGGGTTACTTCGGCGCTTGTGCGTCGGGCAGGGCGTTCACGTCGCCGATCGGTGCCTTCATCTTGCGCTCGGCCAATACCGCGTCGGCGAATTCAGGCATCACCGCTTCGGGGCGCAGCTTGTCGACGTTGATGCTCTTGATAGAGAACAGGAACGCGGTCGCTTTGTCGATCAATGCGCGTGCTTCCGGCGTGATGGTGTAGTGCAGGTTAATGCGCGTCGCGGTTCCGCCCTCAAGCGGAGAGTAGTTGCCGTAGAGCGAGTACCAAAGGGCGCGATCAGAAAATCCAGTAGTTTCTGCTTTGGCCAGTTTGATAATCTCAGTGGCGTTCTTTGCATCTGCGAGAAACAGCTGCGCGTCGAGCTCGGCATTCATCCATGCCTTGACCACGTCCGGGCGCTGCTTGATGAGATCGGCGCGCATGGCAAGGAAGCCGCCGTCGTTTTCGTTAACCGTTGCACCAGTGGCGACACGGCGCGCGAGACCTTCCTGCACCAAGCGAGACGCGGTGGGCTCCCAGATCACAGCCGCGTCAATTTTGCCTGCGCGAAAGTTGCTGGTGATCACCTCGATGTTCTGATTAAGGTAGTCCTTGGGCTGCACGCCCTCTTTCTTGAAGGTCGCCTGCGCAAAGCGGTCGGTGCAACTGCCCTTCGGTACCGCCACCTGTTTGCCATCAAGCCATTTGATCGCCTCTTTCGGATTGGCGAATTTTGGCGCGTCGGTGCGGGCGAGAAAAATATTGCACTGGTCGAAACCCAAGCCGAGCGTACCGACAATGCGCACGTCGGCCGTTTCTACCTTGGTGGTCGACACGATGGAGGGCATGTCACCCATGTAACCGATGTGCTGCTTGCCGGCGAGCATGTTGTTGACAATGATTGCACCCTGCAAGCCAATCTGGAACTCGACCTCGGAGCCCTTTGGCAGATATTTTTCGTAGAACTTCTTGCCTTTCATCACCACCGCTGACCATGACTCGGTGTAGTAGGGCTGGAAACCGACGACCAGCTTCACGGGGGTGCCGACCTTGCCGTAATCAATGTCTGCGGCCAACACAGGTGTAGCAATAACGGTGCTTCCGACGGCGAACGCCGCGACGAATTTTGCGAAATCCTTGAACATAATTTCCTCCAACGCAGGTTAGGTTGTAAAAACGCTAAAACTACACGATCTTTTTGTCGTTCTTTTTTCTGTTTGGTGCTGCGCTATTACCCCATCGCTTCCCGCCCAACAGACTTTAGCGAGTGATCAATCAAGGTTTAGTTTTCAGTTTATTCATTTTTCAATAAATTGCTCCGGCGCATACAGATGCGTTTATTCTGGAATCAGGAGTCCCCCAAATAACTCAAATCTTGAAAGTTAATGTACTGCAAAGGCGTATTTCATTTTGCGCCCGGCGCGGCCAGAAAGCGCGCGATCAATGCTGACAAGCGACGCATCACCACGTAGCCCGACACCGGGTCAGCTTCCAGAATCTTCACAGCTTGGTGGCCATTGATTCGCAGCAACGTAGATTTTTCGAGCACTCGCGCGGTGGCAATCCGTGCGGGATGCTCTTCCAGCAATGCGGCCCAGCCGAAGACTTCGCCCCGTTTGAGCATGAAGCCTGCAGCGCTGGTGCGCTCATCGCGCCCGATTAAAAACTCGACACGGCCTGAGTCAAGGACAAATAAATCGTCTGCTGGATCGCCCGGACGATACAGGTAGCTGCCCTCGGCAAACTCTTCACTCCGGGCTAAATTGGTCAACGCGGCGAGCGTCGGCTCTGCGATGCCGGAAAATAATTCGCCGGCGTTCAGAGCGCCCTGCGAGCCAACATAAATGGTTTCACCTTCGATAAAAACATCGTAACGTTCTAACGGTGCCTCAGCCAGGCCCAGGGCCGCGCCAGTTTTGATATCCCATTGCCAAAGATGCTGGTGACAAGTGAGGATCGCGCCGTCGTAAAGTCCTTCGCACAAGGCAACATCCTGATGAGGGCACGTTGCCTGAACGGCATAGAAGGCATCACCCGAGCTTGCGACCAATAGTTTCAATCCGCTCTCGGCAATGCATTCCTTCAAACCATTTTGCGGAATCTCCGACGCGAGGCAAATTTTTTGCTTGCTCATTCCGGTCTCGCTTTAGCTGAACTTGTCATAGCGAATATTATCGGTCGTGAGCTTCGCCTCAAGCAGCAGCACACGAATCGATGCATCCACTGCTGGCGGCGGGCCGGCAAGAAACGCGCGGACGTTTTGGTATTTTCCAGCCATTTCGCGTTTGGCAACTTCATGCACCATGCCGCGCTCAAATCGTAGAAGCGAATATTTTTCTCGCGCGACGGTCGGTACATCTTCATCAGACAACGCAACTGTAATGTCGAGATTCTTCGAGAACTCTTTGCGGAACAACGAGAGTTCGTCAAGATAAAAGGCGTCTTTCATCGTGCGCACGCCGAAATAAACATGGCCACTAAACTGCTCGAAATAGCGTTCTTGTGTAGCGCGCGACAAAATTGACATGATCCCGGCAATGCCGCTGCCGCCCGCAATACATAGAATATTTTTCGCAAGGCTCGGGTAAAAAGTTGCCTTGCCGAGCGGACCAAAAAGATCGAGCTTCGCACCTTTTGCCGCTCCTGCGAATAGCCATTCCGAAAAGCCGCCACCGGGTTTTTTCTTGATCACAAACTCGATATGTTTGGTGTCACGCGCGAAATTAACCATCGAATATCCGCGCATGCCGGCGACGCCGGGCGCAGCGACAGTCATGAATTGACCCGCGTCGAAGTCGCAAGGCGAGTCGAGTAGCACGTCAATCACCGCGACGTCGTGGGTCAGATTGCGCACGTCTGAGACCGTTCCTGTCAATGCTTTGGCCGGGCATGTCCCCGGATCCATCGCGTACACAAACTTCGATACTTCAACCGTCACGTCGCCCTGTGCGACGCATTGGCACATCAGGAATTCGCCCTGATCCGCCTTGACGTATTTGCGGCCCGGTGCGGCGGCCCATGTATCTTCGATTTTTCCGTCGATCAGACGCGCCTTGCATGTGCCGCAGGTGCCGGTGCCGCATTCGTACGGCAGGTCTATTCCCTCGCGCAGACCAGCGTAAAGAATCTTCTCGCCAGTTCGAGCCTCGTACTGGAAGGCGCGGTTTCTGGCATTGATTTGGGTACGCAAGTTGTCGGCCGATTCTAGAAAGGAATGTGAAAACCGATGCCAAACATTCGCGTGTCCAGCTTGATGTGTCGATCAAGCAGACGCGCGCCGTCCTGATTGATCACAACTGTGTCATGCATTTTCCCCACCGCAAAAAGCTCTGTCGCGCCGCCGTCGAGCGTGGTGCGGTACACCTGCAATCCGCTTGTTACCTCAGCCTGCTTACCGTCCTCTTTGAATTCCATCGTGTAGACGGTCGCATGTCGGCTTAGCAGCGATTTGTCGCTGTTGTGCTTGGGAAGATTTTTGAACAGCAATTGCATGCCCGCGTTGTCGTGTTCGAGCCAAGTCATTTCTTTTTTGATCTCGGGGCTATAGGCCGTGATGATGTAGTGAAATTTCTCGTCACACAAGGCAAGAAAACCCGAAAAATCGAGCGCATCGAGTTTCATGCATGTGCGATAGACAAGTTCTTCCACTGCGATCCGAGCGCCAGTATTGGCGAAGCTTTCAATCTGTCCCAAGATTTTTCCTTTGTCCTCTTGTCTTATCTATGCCGTTTCAAGCTTGTCTTGCGCCACACCCAGCTTGTTGTCGCCAAATGGATCAAAGGGTTTGCGTCCCATGCGGCGTCCCCATTCGGCATAGAAATGCCGCATGCCGCCTTCGTCATGAATGGTCATGTTTTCCTCGCGACCGTGGATCACCCATTTGCTGTCGGTGCGCTCGCGCATCGCCATTCCCTGTCCATGCACGCCGAGTAGATCTTCGTGCAGGTTTCGGCCAAAAGGTCCCCAGATCGTATTGTGATCACGCACGCGCTCGGCGCGTTGCGCCGGTGTGTCGCTCTTCAAACCAAGCCCGCGAAATTCAATCATCAACTTGTTGGGGCCAATCGGAATCGCCGTATCCATGCGTAGCACCGAGGTACGCAGGTTGTAGGTCATGCCGGGAAAAACATCAATCAGAATCCATCCGCCAGGTGCCAAGCCCGGCCAGCCGACGCCACGTTCGCTCGTGCCGTCATACGCGTCGTACTTGATTGACATCGAGCCGACCGAGGCGTGACCATACTTGTAGCCAGTGTATTTTCTGTCGAAGTAGCCCGGTTGGATCATTCCCGTGACGCGGTTAAAGTGATGCATGTAATCGTGATAGAACTCGCTGTTGGTGTCGTGCCACAGCTTGTAATTCGTATGGACGACGGCTTTGTGGTAATGAAAAACCTCCAGCTCCATGCCAAGCGTCGCGTCGAGTAATTCCATCGCAGGGCCGATGTATTCGGCCAATGTGGGCGCGGCATCATCAATGACGACCCAGACAAAACCGCCATAGCCAATATCGGTTCGCACTTCGCGCAGGCTCGCATCAGCCGTTCCGAAGCGTTCCTGATAGCCTTGTTTGCAGCGAGAAATATCGGTACACGCGCCTTTAGTGTCGAAACTCCACGAATGAAAAATACAGGTGATGCGCTTTGCGTTGCCGACCGGCTCGTACAAAAGCGTGTTGCCGCGGTGCGGACAAATATTGTAAAAGCTGCGAACTTTCAAGTCTTCGCCGCGTACTACGATCAATTCGGCGCCGCCCGGATGGTGGAAGGTGCGATAGTCGTGCGCATTAGGGATCTCGCTTTCATGGCAGGCGATGATCCAGACTTTATTGAATATTTTTTCCTGCTCTTCGCGAAACAGTGTCTCGTCGGTATAGATACGCGTGTCAACATAATGCGTTTCCGGAAATTTAGGTGTTTCGTGCCACTGTTCGCCAGTTCGAGCCATCGCATTCGCCTTCTAAAAAAATATGTTTTTGTTTAGCAGTAGTGAAGTTGTAGCATGGCGCGTGCCAATTGTATTATTTTGTAAGCCATTGATTAATTGGTTCAAGTGCAGTAATGGTGCGCTGATCGCAAGTTTCATTCGGAAACACCGGCGCGCGATACGCACATGAGCCATCGGCACACAGCAAGATTTTGCGTGCTGCAAGAATTTCCCTCACACGCGAGATGCGCCGTGATAAAGGCGCACAACATGCTCTGCTTCCGCAAAAAACAGCCACCGCTCTGCGAGTAAGCCCAGTGCACAAGCGAACCCCGCAACACCAAGTGGAATGACCCCATTTGCGCCATTGGCGAGCAGCACAAACGGCAACCCAAAGCCGGCAGCGACAGCCACGACGCGGAGCAAAACGGCGTGCCCGCGCGCCAACTTGAAACAAAACTCGTCAGTTAGAAACGTGCCGTGCGTGTGACCGACATCGAGCAAACGGATGGACTTCGGCCCGAGCGTCAATGCGTTGTTGATCGTGTACTGTACCTTAGGCGTTCGGAAACGGAAGTAGTACACCGCTTTGACGAGTAGCGCCAGAACAAGCAATGCCAGCACCACTGTCACCTGTTTGGAAACGCCACCGCTGCTTACCGCAATAAATGGCAGCCCCGCCAGCGCACCCGAGTAAAGACCGAGCAATACATAGCAGGCAGGCACCAAACGGGTATGCCAGCGCGGAATCGTTTTCAAGCACGCATAAATCATTCCGGTGCAAAAAAGTACTCCGAGCGCGAGAAATGCGAGTAACAGTCCAACGCCAACGAAAAGCACTGGCGATGAGCCGACGATCAAGAGCCAGGCATAGAGGGCAGCAACTGGATAAAGCGCTAACGCTAGTACTCCTTCCCGCGACAGCCACGACGTGCGCACCCGGGAAAATGCCCGCCAGGCATTCTTGGGATTAGCCAAATGCAGCGTCGATGAAATCAAGCCCGCAGTCGTGAGACCCATGCCGAGGGCCAGCATTGACAACATCGAAGCGGCGGAAATATCACCGGCGAAACCCGTCGATGCCAGCACGACCAGCCAAACCAGGAGACCCAAACCCGCACCAGAACTCACGGTAAAAAAAATCACCGACAGCGCAGGACGCATGTCAAATTACTTTCGAGGCGCCGACCCACTCTTTGAGCAGCTCGGTCAGCGTTTTTTTCGGGAATTGTCGCGCGTCCACTTTTACTTCTGGCGCGCAGCGCGGTGCCAGATAATTATTGACCGGTTTGTAGCCGAGATCATTGAGCATTGGCGGCATCCCCCGAGCTGCTGCTGCCTGCGCAACCGCTGACTGCGGGTCATCAAAATCGCCAAACATGCGCGCGCTGGTCGGGCATGCCAGCACGCACGCGGGCTGCCTGTCTTCCGGTGGCAGGAGTTCGTCGTAAATTCGATCCACGCACAGGGTGCATTTTTTCATGACCCCGGCCTGCTGGTCGAGCTCACGTGCGCCATACGGGCAGGCCCACGCGCAATAGTTGCAGCCCATGCACTTGTCCGGATCGACCAGAACAATGCCATCATCGCGTTTATAAGAAGCACCGGTCGGACACACCGTGACGCAGGCGGCCTCTTCGCAATGCAGGCAGGACATCGGCACGTTGACGGTCTTGGACTCCGGATACGCTCCGTACTCGAAGCTGCGGATCCTGTTAAGCCACGCGCCAGACGGCGCATTGCCGTAAGGTTGATAGTCAGGCAGGGGGCCTGCCATGAGGGACTCGCCGTTCCACTCCTTGCAGGCCACCGCGCAGGCGTGGCAGCCGACGCAGGTGTCGAGATCGATTGTTAGGCCTAGCCTCATTCCGCCACCCCATTTTTTGCGCCGTTGAACTGCGGCCACACGCTTTCTTCACCATCTGCGGCTTTGGTAATTTTCACCATCAGGTCGTACCACGCTGCCTGCCCGGTGATCGGATCGCTATTGGTGAGTTTACGGTCACCAGGTTTGGACGGAAGTTGTTCGCTGATGAGATGGTTCAGCAGAAATCCATGCGTGGATTCGCTCGCACCCGCATCCAGTGCGGCGGCACCGCGCTGTCTGCTAATCGCGTTCCAAGTCCACACCGTGTTGGCTTCGACGCCTTCCATGGTTTTCATCTGACAGCGAATTTTTCCGATGCGTGACTCGACCCAAATCCAGTCCATCGATTTAAGGCCGCGTGCGCTTGCCGCCCCTTCATTCATGTACAAAAAATTACCCGCCATGATTTGTCGCAGCCAGACATTTTGCGTGTCCCATGAGTGGTACATCGTCATCGGTCGCTGCGTAATCGCGTGAAATGGAAATTCGGTTTCATCCTGCCCGACGTTTTCCAGATTGGGGTACCAATCGGGGAGCGGATCGAAATGCTTGCTCAGGCGCGCTTTATCCAGCGGATCGGTCGGCAGCGGACCGTCATACAGCCCGAGCCCCGCCAAGCGGAATTTCTGGATCGGCTCTGAATAAATTTGCATGATGATCGGCTCGATTTTCGAGATGAAGGTCGCCTCGACCGCCTTCTGTTGATAGTCACGGTTCCAGTGGCGCATCCACTGCTCGTTCTCGGCCCAGTGGTGGGTAAAGAATGCGCCATTCTCGATATAGCGATTCCATTGATCCGGGTTCGGTTCGCCGCGCAGCGACTTGCTGCCGTCCTTGCCGCGCCAACCAGCAAGAAAGCCAATCCCCGGCACTTTTTCATAGTTAACGATGAAATCGTTGTAACCCTTGAATTTCGCTTGGCCCTCGGCATTGGTAAACGCGGGAAACTTTAATCGTCCGGCCAGATCGACCAGAACTTCCTGCCATGGCCTCACGTTGCGATCCAGCGCCACAACCGGATGGCGTATCGCATCGGCGACCGTGTCGACCTCCGAAATCGGACGATCCAGCAGCGAAATCGCGTCAAAGCGCTCAAGGTAAGTGGTGTCAGGCAACACCAGATCGGCGAAGCGCACCGTCTCAGAATCAAACGCATCAGCGACAACGAGGAAAGGTATTTTGTGCTCGCCGGCATTTGGGCCGCTATCGTGTTTGGCGCGCAACATATCCTGAACACCGGAGGTATTCATCGATGAATTCCACGCCATGTTGGCCATGAATAAAATCAGCGTGTCGATGGGATACGGGTCGGCGTTGACGGCGTTGGTGATCACCATGTGCATCGCACCGTGTGCGGCCAGCGGCGACTCCCACGAGTACGCGTGATCAATCCGCAAAGGCTTGCCGTCGGCATCGATGGCAAGGTCTTCAGGGCGCGTCGGAAAACCGAGCGGCGCTTTTGACAATGGCGTATTGGGCGCATTGATAATAGCTTCATCGTTTTCCGGCAACAGCATTGGCGGAATCGGCCGCGGGTAGGGCGCGCGGGCGCGGAAATTTCCAGGACCCTCAAGCGCACCGAGCAGCATCTGAATCAGGTGCAGTGCCCGGCAGGTCTGGAAGCCGTTCGAGTGTGCCGAAATGCCTCGCATGGCGTACATCGATACGGGCCGACCGACCACCTTGTCGTGTACCTTGCCCCAGACATCGGTCCATTGCACGGCAATTTCAATGGTCTCTTTGAACGCGATGGTCGCCATTTCAAGCGCGAGTCGCTCGATGACATCCGCCGATACGCCACACTCGGCGGCAACCGATTCCGGCGAATAGCGATCATTCATATAGCGCGTCGCGGCGAGCGTGAGGACGGTGCGTACCCTAACCCCGTCCGGCGTTTGGAATTCACCGAAAAGTGCCGGCTCAATATCGGCGCCGAGTCCATTGGCCAATTGAGAAGAACGCTGGTCGTGGATCAGCGGCTGCCCGGCGGCATCACGCAGAAACAGCCCGTCCTGCGACGTACCGGGCGCGTCGATCACCAGCCAGGGCGAGTTGGTGTAGCGCGCCAGAAACGGCGCGTCGAACAATTGCCTTGTGAGCAGCACGTGGACGATTGCCAGCGCCAGCAAGCCGTCGGTGCCCGGACGAATCGGTATCCACTCGTCAGCGATGGCGGAGTACCCGGTTCTGACCGGATTGATCGAGACAAACTTCGCACCGTTGCGCTTGAGTTTGTCTAGTCCGATCTTGATCGGGTTTGAGGAATGGTCTTCCGCCACGCCCCACAACACAAAATATTTGGTGCGATCCCAATCCGGCGCGCCGAATTCCCAGAACGAATAGCCGATGGAGTAGAGGCCCGCTGCTGCCATGTTTACTGAACAAAATCCGCCATGCGCCGCCCAGTTCGGCGTGCCGAACTGCTGTGCCCACAAGCCCGTCAGCGCCTGCATCTGGTCTCGACCGGTAAAGAACGCAAGCTTTTTCGGATCGGTCGCGCGGATATGGGCGAGCCGCTTGGTCAACATCGCCAAAGCCTCGTCCCATGAAATGGAGACGAACTCACCCAAGCCGCGTTCAGAACCGGGTTTACGCATCATCGGGCCGGTCAACTTGGCCTTCGAATACTGCTTCATGATGCCGGCCGAGCCCTTCGCGCACAGCACACCCTGATTCACCGGGTGCTTGCGATTGCCCTTGATGAAGCGTACGCGTCCCTCTTGAAGCGTGACCTCAATCCCGCAGCGGCATGCGCACATGTAGCAGGTGGTGCATTTCACCTCCTGCTTGGAGGTGTCTTCGAATTTGATTGGCTGGTTGCGGGTTTTGATCATTGCGTTTAGGAAAAGTTGAACTGGAGAAACTAAAACAAGCCGACTACCTTGCCGTTGACAATATCGATCTTGTTGGCCGATGGCACCTTGGGCAGACCCGGCATGGTCATGATGTCGCCGCAGACCATGACGATGAATTCCGCGCCAGCAGCCAGGCGCACTTCGCGAACGTTGATGACGTGGTTGTCGGGAGCGCCGCGCAATTGCGCATCGGTTGAGAATGAGTACTGCGTTTTAGCCACGCAGACCGGATAGTGCCCGTAGCCTTCCTCCTGCAACCGCTTGATTTGCCCGCGCACTTTGCTATCGGCCGAGACATCGCTGGCGCGATAAACTTTCTTCGCGATCTTGTTGATTTTTTCCCAGAGCGTGTCCTGTTCGTCGTAGACAAAAGTCACGTTCGATTTTTGCTCGCATAGCTCGACGACGATATGCGCCAGATCAGCAGCACCCTTGCCGCCATCGCCCCAGTGCGTGGCGAGCACCACCTTGACACCGAGTTTAGCCATGCGCGAGCGCATGATTTCCAACTCTGCATCGGTGTCGGTGGTGAATTTATTTATCGACACGACGCAAGGGATGCCGTAGACCTTCGACACGTTTTCGACGTGACGTTCGAGGTTGACAATGCCTTTTTCGAGCGCGGCAATGTTTTCCTGCGTAATCGTTTTCAGGTCAGCGCCGCCGTGATATTTCATCGCGCGCACAGTTGCCACGATCACCGCCGCAGCGGGACGCATGCCGGATTTGCGACACTTGATGTCGATGAATTTCTCTGCGCCCAAATCCGCGCCGAAGCCCGCTTCGGTGACCACATAATCGGCAAGTTTCAGCGCCGATTGCGTGGCAATGACGGTATTACAACCGTGCGCGATATTGGCAAACGGCCCGCCGTGGACAAAGGCCAGATTGTTTTCCAATGTCTGCACAAGGTTCGGAGCGAGCGCGTCCTTTAGTAGCACGGTCATGGCACCATGCGCGTTCAAGTCCCGCGCGAGGATCGCTTTCTGGTCGCGCGTATAGGCGACAACGATGCTGCCCAGGCGCTGTTTGAGATCTTCTATCGACGTTGCAAGACAGAAAATCGCCATTACTTCGGACGCCACCACGATGTCAAATCCATCCTGTCGCGGATAGCCATTGCCAGGCCCGCCGAGCGATGCGGTGATTTCGCGCAATGCCCGGTCGTTCATGTCGACCACGCGCTTCCATTGGATGCGGCGCACATCGATGCCGAGTTCGTTACCGTGATGGATATGATTATCGATCAGCGCGGCGAGCAGATTATTCGCCAGCGCGATTGCTGAGAAGTCACCGGTAAAGTGCAAATTGATGTCTTCCATCGGCACGATTTGCGCATAGCCGCCGCCTGCCGCGCCACCCTTGACGCCGAACACCGGCCCGAGTGAGGGCTCGCGCAGGCAGATCATCGCTTTCTTGCCGATGTGATTGAGCGCATCACCAAGACCGACCGTGGTCGTGGTCTTACCCTCGCCCGCTGGCGTGGGGCTAATGGCAGTCACCAAGATAAGCTTGCCGTCTTTCTTGCCTTTCAACGTGTCAAGAAAAGGCAGCGAGACCTTCGCCTTGTAATGGCCGTATGGCTCAAGATGCTCCTCGCCGATACCCAATTTTTCCTGCGCCAGTTTGGCGATTCGTACCATCTTGCTCGCTTGGGCAATTTCGATGTCGCTAGGCATTTTTTAATCCTCCAATGAAAAATCTGTTTTGCTTTTGACGGCCCAGAAAAACCTGTGCCGAATGAAACATATCCGCTCGACGCGCAACACCTTTTCATTCAGAACGAAACGCTGGCGTTTCTCTGCGCATGACTATCTTAGCTTGAGCAAGCTTGATGCCAGAGTGAAATTTGACATGACGCGCCGCACCAAACACAAACGAAAAAACGTATGGCGCAGAGATTGCTGATACTTGGGTGCTCAACACCGACGGTTAAACTATTACCAATGTCTTTTTTACCCATCCTGCGCTGGCTACCCGAGCTCCGACGACCCGGCGCGATGCGCGCCGACGTGTTGGCCGGATTAACCGGTGCCATCGTGGTGCTGCCGCAGGGGGTTGCATTTGCGACGCTGGCAGGCATGCCGCCACAGTACGGCCTCTATTCCGCCATGGTGCCGTGTCTCATCGCGGCACTCTTTGGCTCGAGCCGGTTAATGGTGACGGGCCCCGCAAACGCGATTTCGCTGATGACGATGAGTCTCATCGTGCCACTCGCGGTCGCAGGGTCAGCCAAATATGTTTCACTGGTACTGACGCTTACTTTCATGGTTGGCGTCATGCAGCTTTTGCTCGGCCTGATTCGCGCCGGGAAATTCGTCGATATCGTTCCGCACTCGGTGGTGGTTGGATTCACAGTCGGTGCTGCCTTACTCATCATGAATAGTCAGCTCGCACCTGCGCTCGGTATTGAGCAGCCCCGGGGCTTATCGATAGTCGCCAATCTGCAATCGTTGGCATCGCGTCTCGGCAGCACCTCGCCAACCGCACTCCTCACTTGCATTGCAACGGCGCTCGCTTGCATCCTCTGGCTTCCCTGGAACCGGACGATCCCGGCATTGCTTATCGGTGTCCTCGCAGGCAGTTTGATCGGGCATTTCGCCTTGACGCTGCCGTTTCTCGGCGGTGAGCTAAAAATGGTGGCAGCAATTCCCAGTGGTTGGCCACCGCTGTCGTCGCCGGATCTTTCTGTTGCAACGCTTACGTCGCTGGCGTTACCGGCGCTGACGATGACACTGATTGCATTGACAGAAGCGATGGCGATTGCGCGTGCGGTGGCGATGAAATACCACGACAAGCTGGACGGCAATCAGGAAATGCTCGGTCAGGGCATGGCCAATCTCGCCGGTGCTTTTTTTTCGGCCTACCCGTCAAGCGGTTCGTTCAACCGTTCCGGCGTCAACGTCCAGTCGGGTGCCAAAACACCGGTGTCGGCGATTTGGGCGGCCGTTTTTTTGGTCATTATCCTGATGATGGTTTCGCCTTACGTCACCTTGCTGCCATTGGCAGTCGTGTCGGGCTTATTGTTCCTCGTCGCTTGGGGCTTGATCGACGTCACCGAGATCAAGCGCATCTGGCAAGTCGAGCCCGAGCAGCGCGTGCCACTGTTCGTCACCGGCATCGCCACGGTCACCGTCTCGCTGGAGTGGGCCATTATTCTTGGTATTGCCAGCGCATTTGCATGCAAGCGCTTCGCTCAAATCAAAAGATGAAACTCAAGCATTGGCGGGTGCCCCGGGGTAAAAGTGGCTGAAATAGCCCGCCAAATGGCGTTCTGCATTTCCAGTTTCTGGAGAAATGCATGTAGTCATGCAAGGCTGAAGGCGCGCCAAAATGCGGGGAGATTGCCTGCAGTCGAAAGTCAAGCCATTCACTGAATCTCGACTAAATTCTTGCGCACTGCACAATTTCCCTGCTAATATTCGCGATATGAATACCGGTACTTTCTATTTCTGGTACAACTATTTTTCGATGCCTCTGGCGGAGAAAGGATAGTGCGCAGGAATTAAGTGCACCACGATTTCTAAAAACCGCCAGCCCTGAAAGCTGGCGTTTTTTTTAGCCAGTCGACAAGACGGCATTCAAAGCCGGAACACAAAATGAATACTACAAAAACATCTAACCCCAAGCCCAAGCTGCAAGTAGTCCATTCGGAGCGTGACATGATCTACAACACCGACGACCTTCGCATTCGCGGAATCAAAGAGCTCACGCCGCCTTCGCATCTGATGCGCGAATTTCCCGTGACCGACGCCGCTTCCGCAACGGTGTATCGTGCGCGCGAGGAAATTCATCGCATCATGCATCGCGGCGATGACCGGCTGCTGGTGATTGTGGGCCCGTGTTCGATACACGATTACGATGCGGCGATGGAATACGCGACAAGGCTGCAGGCGTTAAGGTTGCGGCTTGAGCCGGATCTGACGATCGTGATGCGTGTCTATTTTGAAAAGCCGCGTACCACCGTCGGCTGGAAGGGTTACATCAACGATCCCGACATGAACGACAGTTACGATATCAACAAAGGGCTGCGCCTTTCACGGAAATTATTGCTCGATATAAATTCGCTGGGCTTGGCAGCCGCGACTGAATATCTCGACTTGATTTCGCCACAATATTTCGCCGACCTGATCGCATGGGGTGCGATTGGCGCACGTACCACCGAATCACAATCGCACCGGCAACTCGCGTCGGGGCTGTCATGCCCGGTCGGTTTCAAGAATGGCACCGATGGCAACATTAAAATCGCGGTGGACGCGATCAAGGCTTCGTCGGCACCGCATCATTTCCTGTCGGTGACCAAGGGCGGGCATTCGGCGATTATTTCGACGGCGGGTAACGAAGATTGCCACATCATTTTACGCGGCGGCAAGACGCCGAATTTTGACGCGGCCAGTGTCAATACGGCTTGCGACGAATTGGCGAAAGCAGGTCTTGCGCAACGCGTGATGATCGATTTTTCGCACGCCAATTCGAGCAAAAATCATCAAAAACAATTGGACGTATCGACCGATGTGGCCGCGCAACTTAGCAGTGGCGATCAGCGCATTGTCGGCGTGATGGTCGAGAGTCATCTCAATGCCGGACGCCAGGACATCACACCCGGCAAGGCGCTGGAATACGGCGTCTCGGTCACGGATGCATGCGTTAGCTGGGCGGATACAGAAACATTGTTGAACCAGCTGGCGGTCGCCGTACGTGAACGCCGCCTGCACGCGACCACGCAGGAGTAAGCGTGGCGACCGAACTGCGCATTCTCGGGCGTCATCAGGCGGACGAACACGACACCGGTTTCACCTACAACGGCGTCACCTTTTCGCAGGACACTTTGCACACCTTTGCCGGTCTGAACGCGGTCGATACGCGCGATTTTGTCGAGCAAACGTTTGCGTGTCTGCGCGATCACGGGCAGGTGTGCGCGCGCATGGGTGCATACAAGCCGCGCACCAGTCCGTATTCATTTCAGGGCATGGGCCGCGAGTGTTTGCCGTGGGTATTTGAGCTTGCCGGAAAATATGGCGTCAGGGTGATTTCGATGGAGGTCACCTCGGAGGCACACGTCGATGAGATTAACGCGGCGCTTTTACAGACCGGAAATCCGACTGGCGTGATGCTACAGATCGGCACGCGCAACACACAGAATTTTGAATTGCTCAAAGCCGTCGGACGCCAGCGGGAGCTGCCAATTTTATTGAAACGCGGCTTCGGCATCACGATGGATGAATCGTTGATGGCGGCCGAATATTGCGCATCCGAAGGCAACACCAAAATTGTTTTCGGTTTGCGCGGCATGAAGACCAACTTTGGCGACCCGCATCGTAACCTGGTCGATTTCGGTCATGTCCCGGTGGTGCATCGATTGACGCGCATGCCGGTGTGCGTTGACCCTTCACATTCGGTGGGCATTCGCGCCGCGTCCCCTGACGGCATTCTCGATGTCTTTCACGTCGCAGCGCAAGGCGTGATTGCTGGCGCGAACATGTTGCTCGTCGATATGCATCCGAATCCCAATAAAGCGCTGGTCGACGCGGCGCAGGCGATCACCTTGCGGGAGTTGCCGTACTTTTTGGACGACGTGGCGATTGCGCGCGAAGCGTATGAGAAACGGCGTGCGCTGGCAGCGTCGGTGCGTACCGCAAAGGTGACGGATGTGAGCAAGGCAGCGTGATGCTGCCGCGCCTTTTTTCCGGTCGGTGCGTAGCCGCTGTTCTGATGGTTGCCGTGAGCTCGGCAGTCGATGCGGCGTCCGTCACGCCCGTGTCACCAATGTTCGACGATGCAGGCCGCCCTAAAGCCATCACGTATTCCGCGCGTCGCGTGGTCACCTTGGCACCGGCATTGACCGAGCTCGTTTACGTCGCTGGCGCACATGAGCAACTGGTCGGCGTATCGGCCTACAGCGATTTTCCCGAGGTGGCAAAGTATAAGCCGCAGGTGGCGGATGCCGCCGGTATTTCCCTCGAAGCGCTGCTGGCGTTAAAGCCGGATCTGGTGCTGGCGTGGAAAGGTGGCACGCGACCGGCCGACATCGCCCGTCTTGAATCACTAGGCATAAACGTTTTCATGATCGAGATTCGCACACCTGGCGATGTCCCGCGCGCAATTCGAACCATCGGCAAACTTACCGGCAGACCAAAACTTACCGACGACCCAGAACGTGCTGCGGCGCTGTTCGAATCGAAACTTGAAATTCTGGAGATGGCGAAAAAAACTAAAACTCCCGTACGGGTATTTTTTGAAATTTCCCAGATGCCGTTGATGACCGTAAACGGGCAACATTTTATTGCCGAAACGATGAAGCTCTGCGGTGGCGAAAATGTATTTTCTGACGTGGCGCAGATGGTGATCGAGCCTTCGCGCGAGGAATTGCTGAAGCGTGGCGCGGATGTGATTTTGCGACCCGCATCGATACTGAAGGATGTCAAACGCGACCAGGCGCACTACGGGGGAATGGAGGCTTA
Source organism: Betaproteobacteria bacterium (assembly GCA_031370095.1). Taxonomy (GTDB): domain Bacteria; phylum Pseudomonadota; class Gammaproteobacteria; order Burkholderiales; family Usitatibacteraceae; genus UKL13-2. The sequence goes on along the minus strand of JANMPY010000285.1, from coordinate 4,277 downwards.
CCGCGGTGGCCGCATTTACGCGGTAAACGCGGACTGGATTCTGCGTCCGGGCCCGCGCGTGTTGCTGGCCGCAGAGGAAATTTGTACGGCGCTTGATCGTGCGCGGGCGAGCATGGTAATCGGTAAAAAATAGCGCGATGGTTGCAACGGGGCCTGCGGAGGCAACCCCGGATTACGCCACGCTAATGGCCGCAATCAAAAATCCTCCCGCACCCGCAAATAGCTCGCGAAGCGCGGCGTGCCTTTGTTGGTCATGCCGCGATGGGTGTAGGTAATGTTTGCGCCCACGGGCGGTGGATTTTTCCGCACTGCGTCGGTAAAGCCGGTGCCGATATTGAAACGCTTTCCGCTCGGCATTTCCATCCGCAGCGCACCCATCTGGCCGAGATATTTTCCTTTACCGGGGAGGTGTTCGACAACTTTCGCTTCCGTGTCCTGCAACGGTTTTAGTTTAAGCAAAACATCGCTGCGCCCGGTCACGTATGGCGCATCGGCAAGATGCAACATCAGACCTTCGCCGCCGCGCTTGACCACCTCGTCCAGTTTCTTTTTCAGCGCGACGCGATCTGCGACTTTGTATTGTTCCACCGCGACAAGTTGCAGCCAATTTGCGCCCGCCACAATTTCACACAGGCGCGCATAACGATCCGCAAACGTGCCCGCGCCGTCGGGATGCTCGAAAACCATGTACTTGATTTGTCGCCAGTCTTCGTCAAGCGGTGTTGATTTGCGCACGAAGCCCGACAGCTTTTCAAACGCGCCGCGCGCCAGCCAAAGCTCACCATCCAATTTATCGACCGGCAATTTCGCGGTGAACCACTCGGGCGCATTCACCGTGCGGCCACTGCGAAAGCGCAATATTTTTCCGTCCCAGATCGCGCGCACGCCGTCGTATTTTTCGCTGACCAGATAGGCGGCGGGGTCAACATTTTCGCCAAGCACGTTGGCCAGTAAAATCGCTGTTGGCTGGTTTCCACTCGCGGCGCTTACCGATAATAGGCCTGCAACAAAGTTAACCACTACCCATCGACAGATTTGCGCTGCTTGCATTTTTATTTTCGCGCGAGCAGGCATTGAGGCCGTCGACCGATCTAGATCGGCGGACGCGGCTGTTTTGAGCTGGACGGCATGTGCGCAATAGCGCCTTTGCACACCACGCTGCCGGGCGAGGGCTGGCCGGTCGGGGAGCCGCCGGGCGGTTCTTTCGAAATCGCGAAAACCAAACCACCGGATAATTTTTCATCCATGCCGGCTAGGCTCAATCTGGTTTCGCCGGTGTCGTTAATGACACCAAGCGAGCGTGGCGCGCCTTCTTTCGGTACCACCCACAGTTCCAGCGCCATGCCATTCATGGTTTGCCAAGGCGTGACCATTTTCACCGTGAGCAAGCCCGACTTCGACTGCTGGATGAAAACACGTGCGATATTGTTATCCTCGGCAAGCACTGCCGTCAGCATCGGACTCTGGTCTATCGGTTTCAATACCAGCATCGCCGACAGCAATGCGACCGCCACGCCGCTTGCACCGAGCCCAAGATTGCGCCAGAACGCAAGGCTTTCCCAGAGGCCGACTGGTTTCTTCTCGACGACAGGCATGTCTGCCTTTGATCCACCAATCCGCGCCGCAATCTTTTCCCACACGCGAGCGTGCGGCGTCACCGGCTGGAGGCGCTCATTCAGCGGCATCAAATGTGTTTCCCAACGCGCCACTTCAGCGCGCAACGCCGCGTCGCGTTTCAAATATTCGTCAAACCGCCGACGCGCGCCACCTTTCATGGTGCCGAGCACGTATTCGGATGCAAGCCTTACGCGTAATTGCGGATCGCCTAGTTTCATGATTCGAGGCATCCTTTCAGCTTCTGTAGTCCGCGCCGTATATGCGTCTTCACGGTACCGAGTGGCCTGCCTAAATGGCTGGCAACTTCGGAGTGTGACAGCCCTTGAAAGAAGGCCAGCGAAATCGTTTGCTGCTGCTCGCCTTCGAGGCCTTTCATGCAATGCTCAATCTTGGCTTGATCACGCCGGGCAACCAACTGCTCATCGGGTCCGGGACGCTCGTCTTCCATGTTAGTCGCAAAAAAATCATCCTCGTCCTGCACCTCCGCGAATGGGCGACGCACAATATCGAGACTGCGGTTACGCACGATTGCTGTCATCCAGGTCATGGGTGCGGATTGTCCGACGGCGTATTTGGTGGCGTTGTTCCAGATGTTCACAAAGCTATCCTGCAAAACTTCTTCGGCGATATGCCGCTCACGTACTATACGAAGTGAGACCGCAAACAGTTTCGATTTTGTTGCTTCGTATAAATCCGCGAAAGCGGCGCGGTTGCCCAACCCGGCCTGCGCGAGCAGTGCGGCGAGTTGCTCGTTGAACGGATTGGGGTTCACAGAAGTTGAATTCGACATGATGTTACTACGCATCCAGAGATGGGAGAGAGTGCCGCCAGCAAACATCGGCAATGCCGGCATGGCGATTCAAGGTGCGCGCCAGAATAAACAATAAATCCGAGAGCCGATTCAGATATTGCAACGCTAACGCGGATATTGAGTCGGTTTCCGCGAGCGACACCACCGCACGTTCCGCCCGCCGCGCGATGGTGCGCGCAAGGTGGCAGCATGATGCGGCGCGCGAACCGCCGGGCAGGATAAATTCTTTTAGCGGCGGCAGATCGGCATTGATGCGGCTGATTTCGCCGTCAAGAAACGCGACGTGCGCATCGGTCAATGCGCGATGTCCGGGAATGCAAATCTCTCCGCCCAGATCAAACAGCTCGTTCTGGATGCGGACAAGCGTCGCGCGCGCGGCCTCTGGCAACGGCTCGGTCAATAACAGGCCTAGCATGCTGTTGAGTTCATCTATGTCTCCCATCGCTGATACGCGCGGCGCGCTCTTTTGGATGCGGCTGCCGTCGCCGAGACCGGTGGAGCCGTTATCCCCGGTGCGTGTCGTGATCTTGGTCAGTCGATTACCCATGGCCGAATTATAACCGTCGGACTTGGTATGATTGGGGCTATGAAACACTTGCGCGCAATAAATGAGCCCACAAAAATTCAATTTTCTTGATTTTGAGCAACCGATTGCCGAGCTGGAAAGCAAAATCGAGGAACTGCGCTTTGTGCAGGACGATTCTGCTGTGGATATATCGGCTGAGATCGAAAAGCTTGCCAAAAAAAGCCAGACTCTCACCAAAGATATTTACGCCAAGCTTTCGGCTTGGCAGATATCACAAGTGGCGCGTCACCCGCAGCGACCGTACACGCTCGATTACATCAACATGATGATGACCGATTTTGAAGAATTGCACGGTGACCGCAGCTTTGGTGAAGACCCGGCATTGGTCGGTGGATTGGCGCGTTTCAACGGGCAGACCGTGATGGTAATGGGTCAGCAAAAAGGCCGCGACACCAAGGAGCGCCAGTTCCGTAATTTCGGCATGCCGCGACCCGAAGGCTATCGCAAGGCGCTGCGACTGATGAAGCTCGCCGAAAAATTCGGTGTGCCGATTGTGAGCTTAATCGATACGCCCGGCGCGTATCCCGGCGTGGGCGCTGAAGAGCGCGGCCAATCAGAAGCCATCGGCCACAATCTTTACGTGCTTGCCGGGCTGCGCGTACCAATCGTCTGCACCATCATCGGCGAGGGTGGCTCGGGCGGCGCGCTGGCGATTGCCGTCGGCGACGTGACCTACATGCTGCAATACGCAACTTACTCGGTGATCACACCGGAAGGATGCGCGGCGATATTGTGGAAAGATTCGGGTCGCGCATCGGAAGCCGCCGAGGCGCTAGGCATCACGGCACCAAAATTAAAAGCGCTCGGGCTGGTCGACAAGATTTTGAACGAACCTTTGGGCGGCGCGCATCGTGACCCGCAGGCGATGGCGGTCACATTAAAAAAAGCGATAGCCGATTCACTCAAAACGCTTTCTGAAAAAACGCCCGACAAGATCGTACAGGAGCGGCAGAAGAAACTGCTTGAGCTGGGGAAATTCAAGGAACTGGTCGAGTAGTATCCAGCATAAATTGATTAAACACCAGCAGTGGCGCGGCTTTCAGAGCATAAATGTCTTGAAATCCGCGCCACTGCTGGTGTTTTTCCGTTAGAAATTGCGCGTTTTCCAGCGCATTTGCCAGCGCGTTACCAGCAGACGCCGCAGCTTACGTTTTCCCTCAAAGGTACGCCCACATGTGGATCATCGGCTTGGTGGTTGGTGCAATGCTCGGTGGAGCGACGCACGGATTTTATGGCGCGATGTGGGGCGCGCTGATTGGCTGG
>JANMPY010000199.1:0-3937 GCA_031370095.1 Betaproteobacteria bacterium | reverse complement strand
AAAGTCTGGGGGCTCACCATCATGCCTGATCGCCTGCAACAGATCCGCCAGGAACGTAAACCCGACAGCAAATACGCCGCGCTCGACAACTGTAAATGGGAAGTCAACACGGCAGAAACGCTGATGAAAAACGCGGGCATTTCGTATCTAAATTCCACCACCAAGAGCATTGAAGAATTAGCGACGACAATATTGCATGAAGCGCAGTTGGCGCGACGGGTGTATTAGCGGCGCGATGAAATTGATGGCATGCATTTCGTTTGCGGCGCCTTTGCCTGAAGGGGGAAATAGGCTGTCCGCACGCGCATCGCGCTGCATAAAGTAGCGCCCTTACAACAGAAGCTGGGCTGCCACTTACGCTACGCTGCTTGTTTCTTGTTTAGCCCCCGCACTTGTGCCATGATTTCGGTTGGTAATTGATCGTAGCCGTGATGGCTGGCGAACCAACATAATAATTCCAATTTTTATCTCCCGAGGAGCTGCATATGTCATTCAAGAAACGTGTCATACCCGCGCTGATTGCGTCCGCAATGCTGGTGGGTGCGCCTGCCGCACACGCGGTCAAATTCAGCGGTGTTTTTGTGTTCGGTGATTCCTTGTCGGATGCCGGTTATTTCCGTCCATTTTTGGTGGGCATCGGCCTGCCCGCTGCGACCGCAGCCGGATTGGGCCGCTTCACCACCAACCCCGGGCCGGTTTGGTCAGAATTGATCGCGCAGACTTACGGCGGCAATCCCGCACCATCCAACGCCGGTGGCAGCATCTATGCGCAAGGCGGCGCGCGCGCGCAGGGTGACTCCTCGTCGACACCACCGGGCTTTGCACAGCGTCCGGTTGGGACGCAGATTAACGAATACCTGAATGCATCCGGCGGCGTGGCTGATTCCCGTGCGCTGTACGCGGTGTGGGCGGGTGCGAATGACATTTTCCAGAATTTTGTCGGCATTGCCGGTGGCACCGTCAACCCGACAACGGTCATCAACACCGCAGCCGGAACTGAAATCGCGCAAATCGCGCGACTGCAAGCCGCGGGTGCGCGCTACATATTGGTTTTCAATCTTCCCGACCTTGGCAGTACCCCAGCGTTCGCGCCGTCCGCAGTGGGTGCCGCCGGTAGTGCCGCTGCATCCGGGCTTTCCACTGCATTCAACGCCACGCTTTTCGCTGGGCTTGCCGGTAGAAAAGTGATTCCTGTCGATACGTTTTCCTTGTTCGCAGACGTGAAGGCGAATGCGGCCGCGTTCGGCTTTACCAACACCACCGGCGTCGCCTGTGCGCCCACCCCGCCAGCTGGCCTGATCGCCTGCGGCCCGGGCAACCTCGTGGTACCTGGCGCTGCGTCGTCGTATCTGTTCGCCGACAGCGTCCACCCGACAACTGCGTCACAAGCCATCGTCGCCGATTTCGTTAGATCCCTGATCGACGGCCCGAACGCGTATTCGACCCTGGCCGAAGTCCCGCTGTCGTCGCGCGCTTCGCACATCCGCACGCTCGATGAAGGTTTGCGCGCAGGTCAAGTGGCTGAGATCGGCAAAGTAGTCGCGTTCGCTGCTGGCGACGGCGGTAAATCCGATATTTCGGTTAACCCTTTATCGCCGCAATCAAACACCAAAAATCGCGGTGGTTCCGTTGGCGTGTCGATGCGCGCCTCCGACATATTGACGGTCGGTGTGGCGGTCGGCAAATCGACTGCCGATACCAACTTGGGCGGCGCGGGCAAATTCGATCTGGACGAGACCGCGTTTTCATTGTTCGCCTCGTTGAAGTCGGAAGGCTTCTACGGCAATTTCATGGCGACGTCCGCCGATCTGCGATTCAAGAACGTGCAGCGTTTCGTGAAGCTCGGTAGCGTCAGCCGCGTTGCCGCGTCCAACACCAAAGGCTCAAACGTCTCGGCAACATTCGCGCTTGGCTACGATTTTGACTTCGGTGCCGTGTCGGTCGGCCCGTTCGCGTCGATCACGTCACAGGTCATCGACGTCTCGGGCTTCACCGAGTCCGGCTCCGGCTCGGCTGACTTGAATATTTTCCAGCAGGGCCGCAGATCGCGCGTGGTCAGTGTTGGCTTGCGCGCATCTGCCGCGCTCGGCAACTGGACACCGTTTGCGCGGGTATCGACGGACAAAGACCAGATCAACAATGATCGATTCGTATCGGCCAATCCGGTATCGGTTGCGGCGGGCTTGTCGTACGACATTCCTGGTTACAAAGCCGATGCGACATGGGTCACCGGCACCATCGGCATTCGCGGCAAGATCACGGATCGCATCGGTCTCTCGGCCGCGTATTCAACTGTGTCGAGCAAGCAAAACGTGAAGCAGGATGGCGTGAGTGTTGGCGTGACTTACGGTTTCTAGTCACCTTTAAGCAGATCAATAAAAGGCCGCACGATGAAAGTCGTGCGGCCTTTTTATTTTTGCGCCTCACTTTGCGTGCGATGATGCAGAAGTGAAACGCATCTACACCGCCGCCAATCTCGCCGACGCACACCTCGTGCGCGATCTGCTACAGCAGGCCGGCATCGCCACGCATCTTTTCAATGAATACGCGATGGCCGCACTCGGCGAAGTCCCGATGGGCTCGGCCTATCCACAGCTGTGGATAACACAGTTGCATCAGGAGCAACACGCGCGTGCGGTGATTGCCGATTATGAAAAACGATCGCCACAAACGTCGGTCAAGCATTGTTTCGCCTGCGGTGAAATCAGCCCGGGCGAGTTTGAGATTTGCTGGAATTGCGGCGCGGCTTTGGCAAGCGGCGCGTAGTGTCTATCCCCAGCGCAACTTCATCGCGATCACCAGCGTGACCAGCACGAGTGTCACGATATTGGCGATGATGATCGGCCAGACCATCAACAGCCATCCGTAGGCGAGCCAGCAGACGACGCCGATGGTGAAGACGGCGTACATGCCGAGCGAGACATCACGTGCTGATCGCGTCTTCCAGACCTTCAATACCTGCGGCAAAAATGCAATCGTCGTGCAGAAGCCGGCAAACGATCCCAACCAATCTGCGGGTGTCATGTCTTCAACGAGAACGGGGTGAAATTGGTGTTGCGATCAAAGTAATCCTCGGCTTCGGCTCGTTTAAGCGCGCGCACGATGCGCACCGTCAGCGGCAGCATGACGATTTCGACGGTGACTTTTAGCAACCATTGTGCGGCCATGATTTTCAGCAGCAAATCGTTGCCCCAGATGCCATAGAAGGCGATGGGATAAAACAATAGCGAATCGACACCTTCACCAAACACGGTGGAGACGACAAAGCGCCAGCCCATGCGTTTACCGTCATCGGCCAGTTTCATTTTGGCGAGCACAAATGAATTCACAAACTCGCCGCAGAAATACGCAATCATCGACGCCATCACGATACGCGGCGTTTGCCCGAACACCGTCTCGTACGCTGCCTGATTGGGCCAGCCGGGCGCGGGTGGCAGCGCAACGACAACGGTCGCCATGATTGCCGCGAACGCCATCGCACCAAAGCCCGCCCAGATCACTTTGCGCGCACGCGCGTAGCCGTAGACCTCGGTGAGGATGTCGCCAAACACGTAGCTCAACGGAAAGAACAGCACGCCCGCGCCGAAAGCAAACGTGGAGACGCCGAGCCATGAAAGCCACGGTGTGTTTATTTGCGCCACTTTTGCAGGACCAATGAGGTTCGAGCAAAGATAGACCGCGACGAAGGCCACCATCACCAAATCGTAGTAGCGGTAGTTGCGAACCATGGTCGGGGATTTAATTTCTGTGGTGCTCACGATGTTTTCCTATCGGCTTTGATCGTTACTTAAGGCTGCTGCGTTGACGCACCAACTCGAACAGACAAATCGCGCCGACAGCAGCGGCGTTGAGCGATTCAATCTTTCCGGGCATGGGAATAGTGACGCGCGCCGTCGCCGCAAGTTCCACCTCAGCTGATAAGCCCGCACCTTCGTTG
>JANMPY010000251.1:0-5746 GCA_031370095.1 Betaproteobacteria bacterium | reverse complement strand
ATATCCGCTGGTGGTATTCGCCATCCTGCGTGCAGGCTTGGTCGCGGTGAATTGCAATCCGCTTTACACCCCGCGCGAACTCGAGCATCAGCTCAAGGACTCCGGTGCCAAGGCAATTGTGCTGGTTGAGAATTTCGCCGCCACGCTCGAACAGGTGATTAAAAAAACCGACATCAAACACGTCATCACCACGCAATTGGGAGACATGCTCGGCTTCCCCAAAGCGCTGTTGGTCAACTACACCGTGAAGCACAAAAAGAAATTGGTACCGCGCTGGAATTTGCCGGGCTCTGTCACCCTGAAGGCGGCGCTGTCGGCGGGAAAATCTGCGCCATTCACGCCGCCCGTCATCGTCAATACCGATCTCGCGTTTTTGCAATACACCGGTGGCACCACCGGCGTCTCCAAGGGCGCGATGCTCACGCACCGCAATCTGGTGGCGAACATGGAGCAGGTGAGCGCCTGGATGGCGGGCCAGTTGCACGAAGGAAAAGAGGTGGTGTTTCAGCCGCTGCCGCTGTACCACATCTTTGCGTTGAGCAGCGCGCTGGTGTTTATGAAAATCGGTTGCGAGACCGTGCTGATCGCCAACCCCCGCGATCTGGATGGATTCGTCAAAGAGCTGTCGGCCCGCCGCTGGAACGTCTTGACGGGGGTGAATACCTTATTTAATTCGCTGCTGAATCATCCCGGGTTCGAGAAGATTGATTTCACCCACATGAAGCTCGCTTTCGGCGGCGGCATGGCGGTGCAACGCGCCGTAGCGGAGCGGTGGAAAAAAGTAACCGGCAAACCGCTGATCGAAGCGTATGGCTTAACGGAGACCTCGCCAGGTGCCTGTATCAACCCCATCACATTGAATGATTTCAGTGGCGGCATTGGCCTGCCGATATGTTCGACCGTCATGACCATTCGCGATGATGACGAAAATATTCTTGCACTCGGTCAGCCCGGCGAAATATGTATCGAAGGCCCGCAGGTAATGCTGGGCTACTGGCAACGCGATGAAGAAACCGCCAAGGTCATGACCAAAGACGGTGCGTTCAAGAGCGGCGACATTGGCGTGATGGACGAGAAAGGTTTTTTCAAAATTGTTGATCGCAAAAAAGACATGATTCTGGTTTCCGGTTTCAACGTCTATCCGAACGAGATTGAAGATGTGGTGGCGATGTGCCCCGGTGTGCTGGAAGTTTGTGCGGTCGCCGCAGCAGATGAAAAATCGGGCGAAGTGGTGCGGGTGGTGATTGTGAAAAAAGATCCGGCGCTCACCAAGGAAGTAGTGATGACGCATTGCAAGGCCAATCTCACCGGCTACAAGCTGCCCAAGCTGATTGAATTCTGGAGCGAATTACCGAAGACGAACGTTGGCAAAGTGTTGCGCCGCGAGGTGAAAAATACACCGGTGAAGTCGTGAGTTTCTGTCGCGTCAAATAGTTAGAGCGATCATGAGCGCCATCGACGATGCCGTCGCCACGATGCGAAAAAATCTTGCCGAGCGAACCGGCAAGTCGTTTGCCGCGTGGGTAAATATCGCGCGCAGTCTGGGCACCGATAAACACAGTGACATCGTCGCGTATCTGAAAACAGCAGGGCCGATGGGGCACGGCTACGCGAATGCAGTTGCCCTCGAAGCACGCAAGTCTGACGCCGTCGTGGTTGAAGATCCGGTCGACGTGATTTTCTCCGGCGACAAGGCATCGTTGAGACCGGTGTATGACGTGATCGCGACGGCAGTCGCGGCATATGGCAAGGATGTTGAATTCGCGCCGAAAAAAGGCTACGTGAGTTTGCGGCGCGCCAAACAATTCGCATTGGTGCAGCCGTCAACCGCAACGCGTGTCGATATTGGCATCAATCTGAAAGGCATCGCCCCGGTCGGCAAGCTCGAAGCCTCAGGCACGTGGAATGGCATGGTCAGCCACCGCGTGCGACTCATCACGATGGCGGACTTCAACAAGGACGTGAAGGGGTGGTTGAAGTTGGCGTATGAGCAGGCGGGGTAGGGCGGTTCTGCGTCGAACCGAAGTTGCCATTTTTCTACGATGTAAGGAAAAAGCAGATTTCTTGCTACGCTCGCAATGACAAATTAGGAAAATGTCTGCAGCGTGAACTGTAGCTCACGCGTCCTCCAACAACCATTTCCTGATCCGCCGATAAACATTTTGCCGATCCAGCAGATCCATGTGGTTCATTTCATAGCCTACCCATTGACGCGACTTTGGAAATGTGAGGCTCCGCTTAACAATGGCATGTTGTCCCAGCGCGCTGGCTAGCGGCACCAGCCCGTCACCAAGAATGCGCCCTTTGAGCGCGCCCGATTTTTCTCCCATCGATGCCGCCATCGCGTAGCACTTTACGCCCGCCGGCAACGGCAAATCATGCGGTTTTAGCTTGCCCGATTTCGCGAAACGATCTTGTTGGTCCCAATCCGCATCCACCACACCGGCGTGCCGCAAATCGGTAATCCCGGCGCTGCGAATTTTTGCCAGACGTGCGAACGCGGTCGTGTAGGGGCTTTGATCGAGAATCACGTTCACCCAGTTGCCGCCACGCTCCAACGGGGCACCAAAGTGCGGCGTACCGAGAAAAATGATTTTCGCAAGCGAACGTCGCCATGCATGTTCCGCGCGTTCACCGCAATCGCAGGCACTGCGCGTCACCAGACCGCCCATGCTGTGCGCGATGATGGTCAAATCCTCGACCGGCACGGGCCACGCTTTCAGCAGGGCTTCAAGTTGGGCTGCGAGTTCGCGACCGTTGACGGAAATGTGCGCGCCGCTGTTGTAGCGTAAATACAGGGTCGTAAAAGGGTTCGCAAAGGCCGGATCAACCGACAGTGCCGCACCGTGATCGTGACCGTTGCGCAGCCATTGTGCGTCGTTCATGCAGAGGCCGTGAACCAGCAATAAAATTTTGCCGCTCGCATCCGGCATCGCTGATGCCAACGCTTTTTTCGTCGTCGTAAGCTTTGTGCCATTGCGCCGAAACTGCATCGACATCGCCAGCGGATTGTGACTTGCGACCAGATGATCACCGAGCACACCGTTCAGCGCGGCGACCACGGCATCGCGCGATGTCGACGACGGCTCCGCGCTGAGCAATGTATCCAATTGCCCGAACACGAGATCGAGCCCGCCTCCCACCAGACGCGTCACGCCACGGACACTGCGGTAAACAAAGCCGGTGATGCCGCTGGTCGGATCGTTCGACGTTGTGCCGAGGATACCGGGAAAGCGCGAAATATTTTTATGCATGGTCTCGACCAGATTCGTCAAGCCCACGGTCGCTTCGATGGCGAGTTTACTTGCGCCACGAAGGTCGGTCGCCTTAATGTGTTTTTTGATATTGGCTCGGGCATTCATCGTAGTTCCAAATATTATTTGCCGTGCGTCAGGCGATTTACGTCATTCATTCAGCGGATCATGATACGCTTCGCGCCTTCGCCTGCATGCGACGTGCAACATGCGACGTACATTCTCGCTTGTTGCGAAACACCCGTTCAATAATAAAATACGCCTCCCGTGAAACCATCCGTCAACGCCGGCATCATCGCGTCAGTCATCTCGTCAATCGGATTTGCAGCGATGGATGCGCTCACCAAGCAGCTCGTCGCCACGCTCACACCGGCGCATGTGCTGCTCTACCGCAGTCTCGTCATCCTGTTGCTGTTCACGCCGCTCGCTGTTTGGGTTTACGGCAAATCGATTTTCAAAACCGATGCGAAGGCGGAGACGGCATGGCGTTCGCTGGCCTTCGCCATGACCAGCGTGCTGATCGTGATTTCGCTGCGCCATCTCACGCTCGCTGAAACGATCTCCATTTTTTTCATCTGTCCGCTGTTGACGATTCTGCTCGCAGCGTGGTGGCTCGACGAGAAGCTCACGCCTCGTGCGGGACTCGCCTGTGTGCTGGGCTTTATCGGTGTCGTGCTCATTATTCAGCCGTTTCAGCGCGGCGGCGCGACCGCATCGTGGGCGTTCGCCTTACCAGTGCTGGCGGCGTGCCTGGGTGCGGCGCAGGACGTACTCGCGCGCAAACTCAAAGGCCGCGCGTCGTCATCGACCTTGCTGATTTACGGCGTTTTTGCGACCGCGCTCGGTGGCGCTGCGCTGGCGATTGGTGAAACGCCGATATTGCCTGCGCAACACGAATCGTTGCTGCTGATCGCCTCGGCCGTGTGCGGTGTAGTGGCATTTTTTTTCGTCGTCATCTCGTTCCAATTTGCGCCAGCTTCCATCAGCGCGCCGCTGCGGTTTCTGAATATGGTGTGGGCCGTGTTGTTGGGATATTTCATCTGGGACAGCGTGCCAAACACGAGTGCTGCGATTGGTATTTTGGTGGTGCTGGCGAGCGGCTTGATCGCGGTGGGTGTCGGCAGGGCTGGGCGGGAAGCAGCAGATTCGAAGCCCGCATAAATCAAGCAAACACTAGCATCGACGGGTGTTTTCAGGAAAAAGTGGCTGAAAACGCCCGCCAGTGCTGGAGATTGTTAATTTTTCTTATGCGTTTTTCTGCTCCCACGCAAACAACATCACCTCACCCTCAATCTTCGGCAACGCCACCATACGCTCATATTTCAATCCGAGTTTTTCAAGCAGCTTGATCGAGCTCACGTTGTTGTGCGAAGTGATGCCTACTATGCGGGTGAGTTTCAGCTCATTTTTGCCGTAGGCCATGACGGCGCGTGCCGCCTCAAACGCATACCCGCCCGCACGAAAATCCGACAGTAGCGCAAAGCCGATATCAACATCGTCGAGCCCTTCGCGCTTGATGAGGCCGCAGATGCCAATCGGCCCGCCGTCCGATTTACGCGCGGTCAGATAAAAGCCGAAGCCCAGCCGTTCATACGTCGCCAGATGCACATTCAAAATGTTCGCGCGTGCGTCATCAACCGTTCTCACACCGCGGTCGCCAATGAACTCTATCCATGCCGGGTCGTTCAATAGCGCGAGGAGGAACGGCGCATCTTCAACGGTAAAACGACGCAGAATCAGTCGCTCGGTTTCGAGGACGTTCATGGCACGCTGACTTACGGTAACGAGATGACGCCGCGACCGATTTCAATCACACGCCCGCTGACAAAAATCTGTTTCTGCGCGTCGACGTGCAGGCCCAAATGGCAGCTGCGATTGACCGACTCACCTTGCTTAATGGCGTATTGAAGCGGCAGTGCCGCATTGTTTTTGACGAACCATCCGCCCAGATTTGCGGTCGCTGAGCCGGTGCCCGGATCCTCGATGATCGCACCGTGATTCATGAAGAAAAAACGCGATAGCATTTTGCCCTCACCATCGGCTGCAAATACATACGCCATCGAGCGACCGAGGTTGTTGGTCATTTTTGCCAGATGTTCGACGTGAGGTTTCGCGCGACGCACCGCGTCAGCACTCACTAGCGGCACGATGAACTGCTCGGAGCCGGTGTTCACCCAGGATGCACCTTCGCGTACGTCGGTGGGTGCCAGGCCGAGCATCAACGCTAGCTCGGTCGTTGAGCGATTAACGTCGCGGAATGTTGGTGCCTTGGCCGACAGTGTCCACACGTTGCCTGCGGCTGCAACAGGAATCAGACCGGCTTTCATTTCGAGTGAAATTTCATCGCCCAGTTTGAACAACTCCCGCACCACATGCGCTGTGCCCAGCGTCGGGTGACCGGCGAAAGGCATCTCGAACGTCGGCGTGAAAATCCGTACGCGTGCGCTTGCGCAATCGGTGGAAAAAATAAACGTGGTCTCGGACAAATTAAA
>JANMPY010000229.1:0-1990 GCA_031370095.1 Betaproteobacteria bacterium | reverse complement strand
GACCAAGAAACCATGGTGTCAAAAAGGTACTGGTCGTGCGCGTGCCGGCATGGCTTCTTCGCCATTGTGGCGCGGCGGCGGACGCATTTTTCCGAACTTGCCTGACGAGAATTTTTCGCAGAAGGTTAACAAGAAAATGCATCGCGTTGGTATTGCCGCAATTCTGTCGCAACTGGTTCGCGAGTGCTTTTGTCTTTGGCGATTCCAGCGTCATGTTATCGATGACCGAGAGACGATTTTCGCGAACCAGTTGCGACAGAATTGCGACAATACCGGCGCGATGCATTTTCTTGTTGACCTTCTGCGAAAAATTCTCGTCAGGCAAGTTCGGGAAAATGCGTCCGCCGCCGCGCCACAATGGCGAAGAAGCCATGCCGGCACGCGCACGACCGGTACCTTTTTGACGCCATGGTTTCTTGGTCGATTTTTGAACGTCGCTACGACCTTTCTGTGCGCGATTACCCGAGCGAGCGTTGGCTTGGTACGCCGTCACGACTTGGTAAACCAGCGCTTCAGAATAATCGCGACCGAATAATTCAGCGGAAGCGGGCATCGTGCCTGCGTCTGCGCCTTTGTCGTTAATCAGTTTGAGTTCCATTATTTGGCCTCACCTTTGGCGAGTTTCGTCTTGGCTGCCGGACGAACCACGATAGTGCCGTTCTTGTGACCCGGAACCGCGCCTTTGACCAGAATTAACTGGCGGGCGGTATCGATGCGGGCGACTTCGAGCAACTGCGCCGTGCGGCTTACGTTGCCGAGCTGACCGGCCATGCGCTTACCTGGAAATACGCGACCCGGATCCTGCGCCATGCCGATAGAACCCGGCACGTTGTGCGACTTGGAGTTACCGTGCGAGGCGCGGTTCGAGGAGAAGTGATGGCGTTTGATTACACCAGAGAAACCTTTGCCCATCGAGGTGCCCGACACATCGACCTTTTGGCCGACGGTGAACATTTCGACTGACAAAACGGTGCCGACCTTTAACTCGGCCAGCTTTTCCGGTGTTGCCGTAAATTCGCTCAAAACCGAGCCCGCTTCCACACCGGCTTTGGCATAGTGGCCGGCTTGCGCCTTGGCCACACGCGATGCGCGACGCGTGCCGTATGCTACTTGCACGGCCGAATAGCCATCGATGTCGGGGGTTTTGATTTGGGTGATACGGTTGTTCGACACGTCGAGCACAGTTACGGGAATGGCGGTGCCATCATCCGTAAAAATGCGAGTCATGCCGACCTTCCGGCCGACGAGACCAAGACTCATCATTACATCCTTTTTTAGTTAGCCTTACCGCCGCTAAACCAGTTTCCCAGCTCAACTGCCTGCAAGGTGTTGGCTACTATTGGCCAACGAATCAAATGTACCTTTTTGGTACTTTTAGTTACTGCTTGTCTGCCAACGGTTCGCAACCACTGGTAAAGAGGCGCGATTATAGCCGTCTATACAATAAATTTCAACTACTTACAGCTTGATTTCGACGTCCACGCCGGCTGGCAGATCGAGTTTCATCAGCGCGTCGACGGTTTTGTCCGTCGGATCAATGATGTCCATCAAACGCAGGTGGGTGCGGATTTCAAACTGATCGCGCGAAGTCTTGTTCACGTGCGGTGAACGCAGCACGTCGAAACGCTCAATTTTTGTCGGCAGCGGAACCGGGCCTTTGACGACCGCGCCAGTGCGTTTCGCTGTCTCGACGATTTCAGCCGCAGATTGGTCGATCAGGCGATAGTCAAATGCCTTCAGACGAATGCGGATTTTTTGTTTGGCTTGTGGTGCAGTTGCCATGCTTTTTCCTTTGAGAGATGGCGGCGAGTTGCCGCCTCTCTACCAATTAATATTCCGGCCTAGCTTTTTTACTTAACGATTTTCGACACCACACCCGCACCCACGGTACGGCCACCTTCGCGAATCGCGAAGCGCAGTCCGTCTTCCATCGCAATCGGGGCAATCAACTGCACCACGATCTTCACGTTGTCTCCCGGCATCACCATCT
>JANMPY010000185.1:0-2453 GCA_031370095.1 Betaproteobacteria bacterium | reverse complement strand
GCCAAAGTGCCCGCCCAGCTTGCCGTTTCAGGTATAAATGCTCGGAAAGGCACGCCAGTGCTAGAGTTGGATATTTTTTTGCGCACGAATAACTCATCCGCGCTTTCTATCTTCGATAATAAATCGACTTCCCTGCTCGGCAATCATGATGGTCGGTGAATTGGTGTTACCGGACGTGATGGTCGGCATGATCGACGCGTCCACCACGCGTAGCCGCCTAACGCCGTGTACACGCAGACGCGCATCCACCACCGCGTTCGCGTCCGATGCGGCTCCCATTTTGCAGGTACCCACGGGGTGAAAAATCGTGGTGCCGATATTTCCTGCCGCGTGCGCCATTTCATCGTCGCTTTGACACGCAATGCCGGGCAAAAACTCTTCGGGCTGGTATTTAGCCAGCGCAGCGGCGGCGGAAATTTTGCGCGTGAGCTTCATCGCATTGATCGCGACGTTTCGATCCGACTCGGTCGACAGATAGTTTGGCTGAATCAGCGGATGGATGAACGGGTCGACGCCCTTGACGCGCACAAAACCACGACTCTCCGGGCGCAGATTACATACGCTCGCGGTGAAGGCGGGAAACGTGTGCGGCGCATCGCCGAATTTGTCCAGCGACAGCGGCTGAATGTGATATTCGATATTTGCGCTTGGCTGCGACGGATCCGATTTGGCGAATGCGCCGAGCTGCGAGGGTGACATCGACAAGGGTCCTGAGCGAAATAGTGCGTACTGCATCGCCATTTGCGCCTTGCCGATCCACGTGCTTGCCCACTCGTTCAGCGTGCGCACGCCATGTACTTTGAACGCCATGCGCAGCTGCAAATGATCCTGCAAATTTTCGCCGACGCCGGGTGCGTGATGGACAACATTGATGCCATGTTCGCCGAGAAGCCCAGCCGATCCGATACCGGACAATTGCAACAGCTGCGGTGAATTGACAGCGCCTGCGGCAAGAATTGTTTCGCAAGTCGCTTCCGCAAAAAACATTTCGTTGTCGCGAATGAATTCAATCCCTGTTGCCTCTTGTGTACCCTCGCGCAACTGAAAACGAATTTTTGTCGCATGCACTTTTGTCAACACGGTCAAATTGGGCCGCTGCATCGCCGGACGCAGGAAAGCTTTAGATGCATTCCAGCGCACGCCGGTGCGCTGGTTCACCTGAAAACGCGACGAGCCAAAATTATCGCCGCCGTTGAAATCCGCCACTTTCGGAATGCCGCATTGCTCGGCTGCGTCGCGCCACGCGTTAAGTATTTCCCATTGAAGTCGTTGCTCTTCCACCCGCCATTCGCCACCGGCACCGTGGATGTCGCTGGCGCCACCGTGATGATCCTCCGAGCGTTTGAAGATCGGAAACACATCCTGCCACGACCATCCCGGATTGCCCGCCGCGGCCCATTCGTCATAGTCACGCGCCTGCCCGCGCATGTAGACCATCGCATTGATCGACGAGCAGCCGCCCAGCACTTTTCCGCGCGCGTACAGGATCGAGCGACCGTTCAAGCCATCGCAGGGTTCGGTGCGATAACACCAGTCGGTGCGCGGATTACCGATGCAATACAGGTAGCCGACCGGAATGTGGATCCATATCCAGTCGTCCTTGCCGCCCGCCTCAAGCAGTAATACGCGCACCTTGGGATCGGCGGACAGGCGATTGGCGAGCACGCAGCCAGCGGTGCCGGCACCGACGATGACGTAGTCGAAAGTTCCAAAGGGTTTGTGCATGCGGTGGTCTTGGTGTGCGCCTGAACGATAGAATAGAGCGAAAAGCAGAAGCCGACAAATTTAGTCGCAATGCAAAGCACAAAGGGAGAGCTTGATTTGGCGGTAACGGCGGTGATTGGCGCATATTGGGCACGGCATGCTTCGCGCAGTGTCGCGCTGCTGGCCATTGCAATTTTAGTTTGTTCTTTCCTGTGGACGTTCCCGAACCGCAATCAATCGCTCATCGGCATTCTGGAGCGCTTGTCGTTTGATGTGCAGATGCAATTGCTGCGCGCCTTCCATCCCCGCGATGCCAAGGTTGAGCCAGTGTTGATCGGATTGGATGAATCGTCGGAGGATGTTTTCGAAGAACCGCTGGCGATGTGGCACGAACATCTCGGCAAAACCATGCGGGCACTGGCGGCGGCCAAACCGGCAGTGGTCGGTGTCGACATTCAGTTGCCACCGAAATCGTTCGACAAGATCAAGCCGGGTTTGGATCGTGCGCTGCTGACGGCGCTGCTTGAGTTGAAGCAGGTGGCACCGCTGGTCGTGGCGCATAGCGTTGACCGCGCTGGTTTTATTGCGCCCATACACAAACCTTTTTTGCGGGTGCTTGGTGACGAAACATTCGCCATCGACAAAGTGATCGAAGACGCTGATCGCGTGCCGCGTCGCTTCTCCGAAACGGGCGTCGTCAACACCGGCACCTTTCCGGTATTTGCCGCCGAGATCGCGCGCAAAGCCGG
>JANMPY010000146.1:0-11321 GCA_031370095.1 Betaproteobacteria bacterium | reverse complement strand
TCAAATTGCGTGCGGTCGTCAGCGGACGTGCGCCATGAACCGTCAGCAAAATATTAAGGATGCGCAGCAATTTTCTCGCCCACCATCCGGTGATGCCTGCGCGGCGCTGCACCGAAACCCGTGGAAAGACGATCCCGACGATCAGCAGTGCCGCGCTTATGTGCGTCAGCAGCCGGATCCAGCGGACGAAGCGGATGAGGCGATGCGTGCGCGCGGATGAAGTCGTGGCAATTGTGAAAGACGGTTTTTGCATGCGCCGATACTACTGCATCTTTATCACGTCATGCCTCACCCAAAAACAAGAAGGGGCACGCGGCCCCTTCTTGCAAGTATCCTGCCAGCTAATATTTATAGCCGTGTGACGCGGGTGGTGCCTTGACCGGAGAGAATGCGCACGCGGTCACCGACGCGGAATTCCTCGTCTTTTTCCTGCGTGATTGCGATCACTCTGCCGTCTTCCAAACGCAGTGTGACTTCAACGCCCCGGCGATCATTGTTGTTTTTTTCAACCGCATTGCCGATCAGGCCGCCGACCACCGCACCGGCAATTGCGCCAACCGCATTCGCGCGCGAACCCCCGCCGACTGTCGAGCCCGCCACACCGCCAATCGCGGCACCGGCCAACGTACCCGTGCCAGTATCGCGGGCGTCAATAGTGACATCACGCACCGCCTCGACCGTGCCGATGCGCACCGACTGCTCGCCCCGCACCTGACCGCGCGTGTAGTTGCCGCCACCCAAGCCGGGCTGCGCGCAGCCGACGAGCAAGGCGACCGTTGCGAAAGTGCCCAAAACCATCAATCGTTTCATGTTCATATTTTTCCTCATCCAAAAAGAGGTTCGTCAAATGCCGTCACGAAGCGCGTTTCGATATCTTCACGCTTCGGCTGATGGCCCTGCGGGCCGCGATGCTCAATTTTGAAGCTGCCCATCGTGTTCGCGAGTTGACCAATTTTTTTCCAATTCCAGCCGCGCTCAATGCCGTACAACAATCCCGCACGATACGCGTCACCGCAACCGGTGGGGTCAACCCTCCGTTCTTCCCTAACGGGCGGAACGCGGATCTGTTGACCATCGGCATAAATAACCGAGCCCTCTGCGCCCTTGGTCACAAAAAACGCTTTCACGCGCTCGGTAAGCTTGGCAATCGGCTCGCCGATGCGCTCTTCAAGTACCCGCGCTTCGTAATCATTGACTGCAACATATTCGGCAAGTTCGATGAAATGTTTTAGCTGATAGCCCTTGAACGCCGACATTTGCTGCCCCGGATCAAAAATGAACGGGATTTTGGCATCGTGGAATTGTTCGGCGTGCTGGAGCATGCCCTCGGGAGAATCCGGCCCCAGGATGCCCAGGATGATGTCTTTCGCATCACTCACTTTATTGATGGCTGAAGACGACATCGCACCGGGGTGAAACGCGGTGATCTGGTTGGCATCGAGGTCGGTGGTGATAAAAGCCTGCGGCACGAAAGTGCCCGGTATTTCGCGGATGTGCGCGCGGGAAATGTTCAATGCATCCAGACGCTCGCGGTAAGGACCAAAATCGTCGCCGACGGTAGCCATGATCAGCGGTTCGCCACCGAGGAGTTTCAGGTTGTACGCGATGTTGCCGGCGGTGCCGCCGAACTCCCGGCGCATGTCAGGCACCAGAAACGAAACGTTCAAGATATGAATTTGATCGGGCAGGATGTGCTCGCCGAATTTGCCGTGAAACACCATGATGGTGTCGTAAGCGATGGAACCGCAGATCAAGACGGGCATGGATAACAGTCCTTATGGAAACCCGGATTATACCGTTGCCAGACGCGCGCTTTCCGCAGGTTCATGGCTTTGATTGCAGCGAACCGTCAGGGATAAAAGACCACCAAGCCGTAGCCTGATGCCAGCGGCTTATTGCTAAGCTCAAGATTGAGATTAACGTACAACTCCGTATTGGGCACCAGCCCCTCATCTTTGGCGATGGCACGGCCCAAATAATCGCTCGGATTAAACAAGCGGCTGACGACAACCTGATTGGCATTGTCGGTAAGTTTTAGCTCGAGTGACGGCAGATCTTGTTTGGTCTTGCCATGGTTGACTAGGACTGCCGTAAGCAAAATGCGACCGGGTTTGCCTGGAGACTCGATCAGCTCTGACGCTTCAATCTTGAGCACCGATTCATCACGACCCCACGACAGCACGCAGCCCGCGAATTCACATACCTGACTGACGGCGGGGCGCAGCTGCGGAAAGGCGGACACCAACGGGGTGCGAAACGCGTAGGCGGCCTGTGCGACCAAGCCCACAAACAACACGAATGCGCCAAGACGCCACCCGCGCGAGCTCGACACAGCTGCGCCTCGGTAGATCGCAGGCTCAATGAGCAAGGGATTGCCTTCGCCGGAAAGGTCGAAGGCTGGTTCAGGCGGCGTGTCAGCAACCGCAGTAACGGGAGCCGGAACGGGAGCGACGGCATTTTCCTGCGGTTTATCCCCGTCAATCGGCGCGGGAGGTGTCGAACTTCGCACGGCAATTTCTGGCGGCGCGTCGGGCACGAGCGTTGTACGTTGCAACGAGGGGATTGCTGAAAATGCGGCGGGTAAAGCCAGCGGTTCTTCGCGCAAAAACAAGGCATCCGCGACCGGTTCAGGCGCTGCATCTGGCGCGTTCTCGGTTACGGTTGCAGGCACGTCTTCGATACTAGTTTCCGCTGCGAAAAAAGTCTCAAGCGTGTCGGGATTCGGCGCGGTAGTCACGGGTTCCGCCGCTGCCACAGTTGCCTCTTGCATGTTCACAACAGGCGCATTAAGCGGCTCCTCAACGCGCGTCAGGGACTGGAAAGCATTGAATACCTGGCGGCAGCGACCGCACATGACGCGGCCTTGTCGCACATTCAATTGTTCCGGCTGTACCTTGAATTGTGCCGAGCAGTTAGGACAGATCGTAAGCAACATAGCGCGAAAGTATAGCCCAGCGTTTCAACATCTCACACTGCATTGCGCCGTCCCGCGATACACGCCCAGCCTTCTTCGCTTTTCCAGACCGCCAGATCGAACCATTCGCGGTAAATGCCGATGATCTCGTCGGCCTGTGGGTCGAGGATACCGGCGAGAACCAGTGCGCCGCCGGGCTTGGTATGCGCGGCAAGCAGTGGTGCCAGCACGCGCAGCGGATTTGCCAGAATATTGGCAACCAATATATCAACAACAACATTAAGCGGCGTCTCAACGTCGGCAAATTGCACACTGACATTATTTTGTGCCGCGTTATACCGCGCCGCTTCCACCGCGAGGTTGTCGATGTCCACGCCATAGGCTTTTCCCGCACCGAGCTTCATTGCCGCAATCGCCAGAATGCCGGAGCCGGTGCCGTAATCGAGAACTGTCGGCTGTACTGTCGGCTGTAAATTTGCCTCCAGCCATTTCAAACACAGGCGCGTGGTGGGATGACTGCCGGTGCCAAAAGCGGCACCCGGATCGAGCGAAATATTGATCGCATTTTGTTGCGGCGCGCGGTGCCACGTCGGCACGATCCACACCCGATCCGAAATCTTGATGGGCTGAAACTGGTCGCGATTTTTTTGTACCCAGTCTTCGTCTTCGAGGACATTAATCTCGAACCGCAGCGGGAGAATGTCGAGTGACTTCACGGCGTCATTGAAAATTCTTTCGACATCGACGGTCGGTGCGAACAATGTCGTCAACCGGCATTCATTCCAAAGACCCGCATCAGCCCCCGGTTCACCGAAAATCGGTTTCTCGTCGCTGGTTCCTTCAAGCGCATCGTCAACATTGACCGAGATGGCACCGTGTTCGATCAGCACATCGCCGAACGCATCGGCGTGTTCGCGGGGAAGCCGAAAAGTAAGTGATTGCCAAGCCATCGCGGTTTTATTAGCGGATGAAACTAACCCGCTTCGCCAGCAATCTTTTTCAGCTTTGCCATCCGCGCTTCAAGAAAATGGATCGACGTGCCGCCGCGGATAAAGGCTGCGTCATTCATCAACTCCTGATGCAGCGCAAGATTGGTCTGAATGCCTTCGACAACCATCTCTGACAATGCGGTTCGCATGCGGGCGATCGCCTGCTCGCGGTTGTCACCGTGGGCAATCAGTTTCGCGATCAGCGAATCGTAATACGGCGGTACAAAGTAGTCCGCATAGACATGAGAATCCATACGAATCCCCGGACCGCCCGGCACATGAAAGCGGGTGATTCTTCCCGGCGACGGCACAAACGTAACGGGATTTTCTGCATTGATCCGGCATTCGATTGCATGGCCGCGGAGTTCGATGTCTTTTTGCCGATAGCGCAGCTTGTGGCCGGCGGCGATGCGAATTTGTTCCTGAACAATGTCGACGCCGGTAATCATCTCCGTCACCGGATGCTCAACCTGCACGCGGGTGTTCATCTCGATAAAAAAGAATTCGTCCTTTTCGTACAAAAACTCGAAAGTGCCTGCGCCGCGATAGCCCATTTTGATGCAGGCCTCCGCGCAGCGCTCACCGATCCGGTCACGCAAACGCGCTTTTAATTCCGGCGCAGGCGCTTCCTCGATAATTTTTTGGTGCCGCCGCTGCATCGAGCAATCGCGTTCCCACAAAAAAATCGCATTTTTATGCTCGTCGGCCAATATCTGTATTTCAATGTGACGGGGATTTTCGAGAAATTTTTCGAGATACACCATCGGATTGTTGAAGGCCGCCTGCGCCTCGGCCTTGGTGAGCTGTACGGCGTTCACCAGCGCAGCTTCGGTATGCACGACGCGCATGCCGCGGCCACCGCCGCCGCCTGCGGCCTTGATGATGACCGGATAGCCGACCGCAGCGGCGATTTTGCGAATTTCCTTCGCGTCATCCGGCAGCGCGCCTTCGGATCCCGGCACACACGGCACGCCAACTTTTCGCATCGCCGCTTTGGCGGCGACCTTGTCGCCCATGGTGCGAATATTTTCGGGCTTCGGCCCGATGAAAACAAAGCCCGAATTTTCGACGCGGTCGGCGAAGTCGGCATTCTCGGAAAGGAATCCGTAGCCCGGATGAATCGCCTGCGCATCCGTGACCTCGGCCGCGCTGATGATGGCGGGAATGTTCAGGTAGCTGTCCTTCGAGGGTGGGGCACCGATGCACACAGATTCGTCGGCAAGCATCACATACTTTGCGTCGGCATCCGCTTCGGAATGTACGCAGACGGTTTTGATACCCAGCTCGCGGCACGCACGTTGAATGCGCAACGCGATCTCGCCACGATTGGCGATCAATACCTTTTCAAACATGGCCCCCTGTCTGGGGCCTGAGCCGAATACTGCCATTCGCGGCGTGCCTATTCGATGATGAAAAGCGGTTGACCGTATTCCACCGGCTGACCGTTTTCCACCATGATTGCTTTGACCACGCCGGCCGCATCGGACTCGATCTCATTCAAAAGCTTCATCGCCTCGATAATGCATAGCGTCTGGCCCTTGGTAACCGTTTGGCCTACCTCGACAAACGACGGCGTGCCGGGCGATGGGCAACGATAAAACGTGCCGACCATGGGTGATTTCAACGTATGGCCGGTGGGCTCAATCGGTCCTGGCGCTGCCACCGGGACGGTGCCCGCTTGCTCGGACGGCAACACGAATGACGAGGCGGACATCGGCGCTTGCGGGTAATTAAGCTGCGCGCCGTGGCGACTGATGCGAACTTTTTCTTCGCCTTCCGTGATCTCAAGCTCGGCGATTCCCGATTGCTGCACCAGGTCAATCAGCGTTTTGATTTTTCTCAAATCCATCGTGTTTATCCTCTTTTGCCCGTCGCCGCCCGGTGTATTTTTATGGGAAATTGCCCAGACGGCACCACTTGCCGGGTGGTCAGGTTTATGTCGACTTTTTAGCGACGCCGCCGATGCGCTTCATCGCCGCATCGAGTGCAAATTCGTAACCATCAGCGCCGAGCCCGGTCACCACGCCCACCGCCAGATCCGACAAATAGGAGTGTTTTCGAAATTCTTCACGTGCATGGACGTTTGATAAATGCACCTCGATGAACGGAATGGCCACAGCCGCTAACGCATCGCGCAAGGCGATACTCGTGTGCGTGTATGCGCCGGGGTTAATGACGATAAAGCCAACGCCTTCAGCCTTGGCGGCATGAATCCGGTCAATCAGCGCGCCCTCGCCATTACTCTGAAAACATCGCAAATCCACACTGGCAAGTTTCGCTTTTTCCTGCAAACTTGCGTCGATCTCCGCCAAGGTAGTGGTGCCGTAGACGGCGGGCTCACGCGTGCCCAACAAATTCAGGTTCGGTCCGTGTAGCAATAAGATCTTCGACATGGAATCAAGTTTGCCTTAAATTGGCCGAACTTGTCTAGTTTTTCGCAGGAGATAAAGCGACTAATGCGTTGGAATTTCGCGACAACTGTTGTATTTATGTGCGCACGCTGTTTTCAAATTGCGCACATGCCGAGGTTGAAAAAATCAATCAACGTTGTGCGATACAGCGTGTGTCAACAGATATAAATAAATGCAATTAACGTATTTTATAGTATTTTAGGTAAATTATTGACGATGATTTTGCCAAGCTCTAGTTCGGTGATCGCGCCCAGCTTGTTGTAAATGACTTCGCCTCCGGGTAGCAACACCACGGTATGCGGCAATAGTCCCAAACGATTACCGAGGCGCTTTGAAAATGCAATCGCCCCAGCTTCATCGATAAGCAAAGGGTAATTGGTCGCGACGTTTTTATTGAAATTAGTAACATTTGCTGCTGAATCGGCGGCGATACCGATAAATTGCACGCCACGCCCACCAAACTGATTCTGTAATTTGACCAAAATTGGTATCTCTTCTTTACAAGGCCCGCACCAGGTCGCCCAAAAATTTATCACGAGCAGCTTTTGCTCCCACTGACCCAACGTTTGGCTTTTCCCCTGAAGGTCGGTGAATTTGGCACTATAGATTGCACCGGAACTTGCCGCGATTTCGCTGCTCGCACGAGTCGATTTCTCGGCTGACTGCGGGCCCACGGGCGTCGCGTGATCAAGCCACAGCGCAATGCCCGCGAGCGCGACTAGCAAGCAGACAGCGGAGAAGACAAGGCGCGCGGGCATAGCTATATTGCGCAACTGAGGCCGCCGAATCGACAGCGCGGGCAGGCTATTTTGCTTTCTTCAATGCGTCGCTAAGCGACGGCTGCGCGCTACTCGGGGATGACTGCAAACTTCCCGCCACACCACCGACGTCGTCGATGCCGTCGGGCAGCACGACATCAAATCCGGTCGGCGTGAACGTCAGCGTCTGCTGTAGGGGCGGGTAGCAAACACCCGCATCGGCGCATCCTTGCGAGGTGATGCGTAGCCGCAACGGCATTGCATCTGCACGCATAACACCCTTGCCAATACTTGCGATTGGCAACAGTATGCGCACACTATCTCGATAAGTTTCGACACGACCAAAAGTGGCGTCCTGCTTTATTTTTCCTTTCGAGAGTGAAGCGCGACCCAGTTTCGCGAACGCTGGTGGCTCAACCAAGAATTTGAACCGGCCCCTATACATATAGTAACCTTCGGCGATTTTGTACTGTAGCTCGACGGTTTTTTGGTCTTTGCGACGCGCGGAAAGCTGAAACGCCCGCTCCGGCTCCAGCAACTCCGACTCCACATTCGCGGCGGGAGCCGCGCCTCGCGCAACGGTAGCCGCCGCGCCAGAAAGCGACATCAACGCAAAGACGAAAAACATCGCGCAGATTGCGCCGAAGTGCGAAGGAAGCGCTTGCTGGTGTGGTTTCACAAATAGTCCAATCAAAAATAAAAAAACAACGCGCGAGGATCGGTGAACGCAATCACGTATTGCACCTCAAAGTAGTGCGGGCATCATTGCAAAAATTATTCACCGCATCGACAATGACCTTTACAGCGCTAAATTGCTCGGGTACTGTATTAATTGTACGGTTCGTCCAAAGGTTGATAGACATCGGCGAACGCACAAAGTTGGCGACAATTGAATTGAAGAAAGCAGGTAAGGCGTTATGCGACTGTTGATCCTCGGCATTTTAATGGGTTTCCCGCTACTCGAAGGCGCGGTGCTTTACCGACTCGGCCAGGGCCATGGCGGCTGGGTGGTTGCTTGGGTATTGTTCGCAGCTATTGCCGGCATTGTATTGATCAAGCAGGCGCGCTTTTCACTGATCACCCGCTTGGCGAGCGAATTATCGCGCGGCCAATTTTCACTTGCCGCCATCATCGACAGCTCACGCACTGTTCTCGCCGGTCTATTGTTGATTTTCCCGGGGATTATTTCCGACGTGATGGCGCTTGTGTTGCTGCTGTTACCGATCCGCGAACCGGCTTATCAATACGCGCCGGTACGCGCCGACCGCGCTGCCACGCCTGCCCGGGAAAGCAATCACGGTGGCGTCATCGAAGGCGAGTTTCGCCGCGAACGCTAAATTAGCGGGCTGGGTTTGTTGTCTTCACAGCGGCCAGCACAGTCGCAAGCGTCGGATATTTCAGCACCAGCTTTAGTTCGCGTTTAACTCGCGTGTTACTGATCCGCCTCGATTCACGCATGAAGCTTAACAACATCGGCGCGATGCGCTTTTCCGCCCCAGCACGGCTAATGCGCGGGGGACGGGCGACGCCAAACGCATCCGCGACGGCATCCATATAATCGCCCATTCGCAACTCACTGTCATCGACCACATTGAAAACACGGCAGCGTTTGGGGTGCGGCTGTCGTATCGCGTTAACAACGGCGGCAGCGAGATCGTCGGCGTGAATATGGTTGGTGAAAACATCATCCGCATAGTCCAACACCGGCGTTTGACGCTTCAGCCGATCAAGCGGCAAACGATCCAGCGCATAAATACCCGGCGCACGCAGGATGGTAATTGAAACGCCGTGCAATCGCCCCCACTTCCTTAATCGGCGCTCTGCATCAACGCGTCTTTTTGCGCGTTGAGATTCCGGCTTTAACTGTCGCGTTTCATTGATCCATTCACCATCACAATTTCCGTAAACGCCAGTGGTACTGATATAGACAATCCGCCGTGGTAGCATCTTCCGCTGTATCAAAAAAGACCGATGAACGCCGCTTAATGCAGCCAGTAAATTTGCCGTATGCGTATCTGATTGTCCGATGCCCGGCGGAGGCGCGAAATGCAAAATGGTGTCGGCGAGATGCGTCAATTTTTGCAGTGAACGACGCTTGCTCAAGTCGCCACGCACCAGTTGTACGCCGAGCGACGCGGCCAATTTCGGATGGCGCAACGTGTCGCGGTTTTTCCGCACCAGCGCCGTGACCCGATAATGGCGTGCATCGTGGAGCCGTCGTGCGACGCGTTCGCCGATATCGCCGAAACCTGCAATAAGTATTTTTTGTGTTTTTTTCATATGAGCGCGTCAG
Organism: Betaproteobacteria bacterium; assembly: GCA_031370095.1. GTDB lineage: Bacteria > Pseudomonadota > Gammaproteobacteria > Burkholderiales > Usitatibacteraceae > UKL13-2. The sequence goes on along the minus strand of JANMPY010000146.1, from coordinate 1,956 downwards.
TATAAAGAACGCAGAACAGAGAACCCAAAACCGACATGACCACCGAATACCAAATCACCCTCACACCTTCCGGCCATACTTTTCAGGTCGCTGCCGATGAAACGGTGCTCGAGGGTGCGTTACGGCAAGGCATCGGCCTGCCATATGGATGCCGAAACGGCGCGTGCGGATCGTGCAAAGGCATTATCGTCTCGGGCGAATTCGACTACGGCGTTTATCAGGAACGCACCTTGAGCGCTGACGAAAAGTCTCAGGGAAAAGCATTGTTCTGTGTCGGCAAGCCGTGCTCGGATATGACGCTCAACGTCAAAGAAATCGGCGGCGCAAGTGACATTCAAATACGCACACTACCTTGCCGCGTGGAAAAAAAGGAATTGCTCGCACCTGATGTTGCCGTCCTTTCGCTGAAATTACCGGCGCAAGAACGCCTGCAATTTATGGCGGGCCAGTATCTCGATATTTTATTGAAAGACGGCAAGCGGCGCAGTTTTTCGATGGCCAACGCACCGCATCACGATCAATTTGTAGAGCTGCATATCCGCTTGATTCCCGACGGGCAATTTTCCGGGTATGTATTCAACGAAATGCGCGACCGCGCGATACTGCGCTTCGAAGGCCCGCTCGGCACATTTTTTCTACGCGAGGATTCAGACAAGCCGATTATTTTTATGGCCGGCGGCACCGGTTTTGCGCCGATCAAAGCCGTCATCGAACACGCGCTCTACACGCACATCGACCGCGAAATGGTGCTCTATTGGGGCTGCCGTTCGTTGCAGGATATTTACATGCCCGCCTTGCCCGCACAGTGGCAATTGGAACACCCAAACTTTACCTTCATCCCGGTTCTCTCTGACCCCAAAGCCGAGGATAATTGGCAGGGTCGAACCGGCTTTGTGCATCAGGCGATCATGGATGATTTTGATTCGCTTGCCGGTTACCAAATTTATGCGTGCGGCGCGCCGATCATGATCGAGCTGGGACAAAAAGCATTTGTGGCAAAAGGTTTGCCTGAGGATGAATTTTTTGCGGACTCATTTACCTACGCGACGCCGAAAACACTCACCACAACCATCACCACTTGAATAACTTAACCACTTAGGAGAACTGGCATGATCAAAGTCGGAGACACATTACCCAACGCTACCTTGAACGAATTCATTGCCGTTGAAACCGCAGGCTGCGCGATCGGGCCGAATAGTTTCAACGTAAGCGACGCGGTCAAAGGAAAAAAGATTGCCGTGTTCGGGCTGCCCGGGGCATTCACGCCGACCTGCTCCGCGCAACATGTGCCAAGCTACATCAACAACTACGATGCCCTGAAAGCAAAAGGCGTAGATGAAATCTGGTGCGTAGCGGTGAATGACGCGTTCGTGATGGGTGCCTGGGCCAAAGAGCTGCATACCGATACCAAAGTGCGCATGCTCGGTGACGGCTCGGCCGCCTGGACCAAAGCGCTCGGACTCGAACTCGACTTGACGGCAAGAGGCATGGGCGTACGCTTGCAGCGCTTTTCGATGCTGGTGGTGGACGGCGTGGTGAAGACGCTCAACATCGAAGCGCCGGGCAAGTTTGAAGTCTCGAATGCGGAAACGATGTTGAAGCAGGCGTAGATCAGTTGTAATTTCTGCAAACGGAAATCCGCATGCCTAAACCAAAAATATTCATTGACGGCGAGCACGGCACCACGGGGCTTCTGATCCGTGAACTGCTGCGCGAGCGCGATGACATCGACGTCGTCAGCATCGCCGCCGACAAGCGCAAAGACAGCGGCGAGCGAAAGCGTTTGCTCAACAGCGTGGACCTCACTATTTTGTGTTTACCCGACGATGCGGCGCGCGAATCGGTGGCAATGATCGACAACCCGGAAGTGCGCGTGGTCGATGCCAGCACCGCGCATCGCGTGTTGCCCGATTGGGCGTTTGGATTTCCGGAAATGACGGCGGGCCAGGAGCAGCG
>JANMPY010000144.1:0-4289 GCA_031370095.1 Betaproteobacteria bacterium | reverse complement strand
TGGTACGGCGATGTTGGTGTTCCTGTTTTTTTTCTGCTACCTGGTCGCCGTTTATCTGAACGCGCGGCTCGATCACGCTGGCGTCATTATGGGCGCAGCGGTCGCGTTGTTTGTTCTCGGTTGGGTGATCCAGTTTATGGGCCATAAGTATGAGGGCGTGAAACCCGCCTTCACGGACGACATCATGGGCCTGGTGATCGGGCCATTATTTGTGATGACGGAAATATTTTTCATGCTCGGGCTTAAAGCGGGATTGAAAAAATATGTGGAAGCACGCGTGGGCCCCGAATTGGCTGCGCGTAATGGCGCGCTGATCGGGCCCGCTGCTGAATCCTCCTCAGCCGCACAGGCCTCACAGGCTTGAGCGAGACGCTCGACCGCGTAAGCACCACGCTCGCATTCGCGCGCGAGCTGATTTCACGCCGCTCAATCACGCCCGACGACGCTGGCTGTCAGGCGCTGATCATCGCGCGCCTGACGTCGCTCGACTTTACGTTCGAGCATATCGACGGCGGCGGCGTTACCAATCTCTGGGCGCGCCACGGCGCAGCTTCACCCATTGTGTGTTTCGCCGGCCACACCGATGTCGTGCCGACCGGCCCGCTCGATAAATGGCAATCCGATCCATTTAGCCCGAGCGAACGCAATGGCAAACTTTTCGGTCGCGGCGCAGCCGACATGAAAACCGGCATTGCCGCGTTTGTGACGGCGACCGAAGCCTTTGTCACCTTGCATCCCAATCACGCCGGCTCGATTGCGCTACTCATCACCAGCGACGAGGAAGGTCCTGCCGTCAATGGCACGGTGCGCGTGGTGGCGTGGCTCAAATCCCAGCAGACGCGCATCGATTACGCCATCGTCGGCGAGCCATCGTCGAGCGAATATTTCGGTGACACGATCAAGAACGGTCGCCGTGGCTCGCTCTCAGCGCGTTTGGTGGTGAAGGGTGTGCAGGGTCATATTGCCTATCCGCATCTGGCCGAGAATCCGATCCATCTTTTTGCTCCCGCACTCGCTGAGCTAAGTGCGACCGTGTGGGATGTGGGCAATGCATATTTTCCGGCAACCACATTTCAGGTGTCCAATATCAACGGCGGCACCGGCGCGTTCAATGTGATTCCCGGCAGCGTCGACATCTATTTCAACTTTCGTTTTTCCACGGCGAGTACGGCGCTAAATCTCCAATCACGCACCGAAGAAATATTGATGAAGCACAACCTTGCGTATGACATCAAATGGACGCTCGGCGGAAAACCGTTTCTCACCGCAGGCGGCAAGCTGGTGGCCGCATTAACTCGGGCGGTGGAAAAAGTGACCGGTGTCACGCCGCAACTTTCCACCGCTGGCGGCACGTCTGACGGGCGTTTCATCGCGGATATTTGCGACGAGATCGCCGAGTTCGGGCCGATCAATGCGAGCATTCACAAGATCGACGAATGCGTTGAGATTGCCGACATCGCGCGATTGCACGATGTGTATTTCCATACGCTTGAAAATCTTTTGCTGCGCTCATAAGACACCATGCCAACTTCCCATCAAGGTGTTTTTGATCTGGCGCGCAAGGAGCTTGTCACGGTGCGCGACTTGGTGCGATTCGCAGTCACGATGTTTAACGACGAAAAATTATTCTTCGGTCACGGCTCGGCAAATGCGTTTGATGAGGCCGCTTACCTTGTCTTGCATACGCTGAAATTACCGCCGGACAAGTTGGAGCCGTTTTATGATGCGAGGCTGACTTCATCGGAACGCGACGCGGTGCTCAATGTCATCGAGCGACGCGTGCGCGAGCGCATACCTGCGGCCTATCTCACCAACGAAGCGTGGCTCGGCGAATACAAGTTTTACGTCGATCAGCGCGTCATCGTGCCGCGAAGTTTTATTGCGGAATTGCTGCGCGAGGAGCTGTCACCCTGGATTGCCGACGCGGAGGAGATCGAGTCCGTGCTGGATCTTTGCACCGGCTCCGGCTGCCTGGCAATTTTGGCCGCCCTCACCTTCCCGCACGCGGTGGTCGATGCGGTTGATCTTTCGGCTGATGCACTCGAGGTCGCGCGGCGTAATGTTGGCGATTACGCGCTGAATGATCGCATTGAGCTTATCCGCTCCAATCTTTTCGACGAGCTCGATGAGAGCCGTTACGATCTCATCATTTCCAATCCACCGTATGTCACCGCGAAATCGATGTCTGCACTGCCGCAGGAATATTTGCGCGAGCCCGGGATGGCGCTGGCAAGCGGCGTTGACGGCCTCGATCATGTGCGCGTGATTCTGCGCGACGCACCGAATTACCTCAACGACGGCGGTCTGCTGGTGGTGGAAGTTGGCTTTAACCGCGAGGGTGTGGAGGCCGCGTTTCCACACCTGCCACTAACGTGGGCAGAGACGAGTGCGGGTGACGGCGTGGTTTTTTTGGTGACGCGGGAGGAACTGCTGGCGGGTGCAGACTAGCGGATCGGGCACTTGCCATTTCCGCCAAGGTCATCGCCGGATCTATGGTTTTTTATCTGCGCCCGCGTTATTATTTTTCCCATCAACCCCTGCCTGGGCCGGCGCGCGCGACAGCGAATCGAGGCTGCGGTCCATACGCAATGCAATGACCGGCTCATCCGCCGTGCGAGGCAGTATCGGCACGGCGGCGGGTACCGTCTCGACACGCGCGACCATCACCGGCGCGACAGCCGCCGACTCGACGGGTGCATCCAAGGTCTTTACGAAATAGCCCGCGCCTGCGCCGATCACCAGTGCCAGTACCGCGACCAAACCAGTACGAGAGAATTTTCGTGTGACGGGCGGCGGGCTGGGTTGTAGTAGCTTTAACTCCTGCACAGGCGTATGCGTTGGCGTCGCACCGTGCGGCGGCGATTTTTCTTTCGCACGCGTGGCGATTTCCTTACGCTCGCCTTGTAGCTGGGTCAACCGTTTCTCCGCATCGGCTCTTGCGCGTGCGGCATCATCGGCTGCCGCTTTTGTGGAAGCATGAGTTTTCTCCGCAGCCAACGCGGCCTTCTCCTCGTCTACACGCCGCAATGCGGCTTTTTTCGCATTGGTCTCGGCCTCTACGCGTTTGCGCGCGGCTTCCGCCATCGCTCTTTCAATTGTGGATTTTTCTGTCGCCATGCGTGCGGCTGCCTCTGCTTGTTGCGTTTGTGCGTGCGCCGCGAGAAGCGCGGCTTCCTCGGCCTGTTTGCGAATGTTTGCGGCATCGACGAGGCTTTTCTCGGCGGCAACGCGTTGCGCGATGGCATGTGTCTCTTCAGTGGCAGCCTTGCCACGCGCCTCGGCGGCAATCAACAATGCCTTCTCGCTTTTCAACTTGGCTTCTATTTCGTCTTTCAGCGTGCGTTCAGATGCCGTACGCGCGCTGACGGCCGCAAGTGCCTCGCTCTCGGCTTTGGCCCGCTCGGCAGCGGCAGCGCGGGTTTTACTTTCCGTCTCACGCAATGTTTTGGCATGCTGTTCGGCCTCGCGATCCAGTCGGCTTTGGTCGGATGCAGTTTTAATCGCGGCTTCGTGCTGCGCCAATGCGTCCTGCGCGGCTTTGCTCGCATTGATCGCTGCTGCGAGGTCCTGCTCTTGTTTGCTGCGCGATTTTGCCAGCTCGGCGAGACGTGTGTCGCCGCTTTTTCGCGCGAGTGCCGCAACCTCTGCCGCGCGTTCGGCCGCGATGCGGGATTGGGTGGTGGCGCTCAATTCGGCCTCGGCCTTTTCGCGCAGCGCTGTCTCTGCCAACGACTTGCGTTCAGCCTCAGCGCGTTGTGCAGCTACGGCGAGTGCGTCACGCTCGGCGTTGGCGCGCGCGGAAGCTGCCTCCCGCGCTTTGGTCTCGAGCTCGCTTTTGGTTTTTGCCTGTTGCGCGGCATCGCTATCAAGCTTGCCACGATCCAACGCCGTTTTGATGGCGGCCTCGTGTTGCGTCAACGCCTGCTCGACTACTTTGCACGCAGCCGTTGCGGCGGTGAGTTCCTGCTCTTTTTGGCTGCGCGATTTTGCCAGTTCGGCGAGACGGGTATCGCCAGCTTTGCGCGCCACTGCAGCAGCCTCGGCTTTACGTTCGGCAACAATGCGGGATTCGGCAGCGGCGGCTAACTCGGTCTCTGCCTTCTGGCGTGCGGTCGCTGCTTCGGCGGCCTTTGCGTCGGCGTCGGCGCGCTGTTGCGCTGCGGCTAGCGCGTCTCGCTCCGCGTTGGCGCGCGCGGTGGCCGCCACCCGCGCCTTGGTTTCCATTTCGCGCCGCACGTTCGCCTGGTGCGCGGCATCGCGATCCAGCTTGGCGCGGTCAGACGCGGACT
>JANMPY010000134.1:0-5631 GCA_031370095.1 Betaproteobacteria bacterium | reverse complement strand
ACCGTATTTCCCTGCCAGACCCTCGGAGGCTAGTCGCTGCAAATTCGCACACGCGTATTCCGGCGCGACCATCAGCGCCAGCGCCGACGCATACGGTGTGACCACCAGATCGTCGGCCAGGCCGCGCTTGAGGCCGAGCCCTGGCACGCCGAAGGCGCGATATTGATAGTTAAGCGCCGCGTCGACCGTGTTATAGCCGGACTCCGAAATACCCCAGGCGACATTGCGCTGTGTGCCATAGACAATCTGGCGCTCGACTACGGCTTGGTAGGTGCGGTCGAGTAGCGTGTTCTCAAACGTTGGCATAACCAAGAGCGGCATCAGATACTCAAACATCGAACCGCTCCACGACAGCAGCGCCGGTTCGCCTCCGGACGACGTGAGCAGGCGCCCGAGTGCGAACCAGCTTTCCTGCGGTAGCTGCCCTTGCGCGATTGCGACGAAATTGCACAGTCTCGCTTCGGAGGCGAGCATGTCGTAGTAGCTCGCGTCCTGACGGCGCTCGCTGACGTTGTAGCCGATGGCGAGCAAATGGCGCGCCTTGTCATACAGAAAATCATATGACATCGTTGCCAGATCGCTTGCGAGCAGCGCCAGGCGTTCAATTTCGACCCTGCGCTGCTGGGCAGCAACGCCTGCCGCAATGACAAGCACGCGCAAGTCATCCAACATTTCGCGCTCGTCCGGCGTCGCGTCAGCGATTAGTTGCTGTTCAATCGATGCGAACGCGGTGACGCTTTGGGGGCCAAGCTCGCGCAACGTGGGGATTTCCATCGCGTCGAGTAATGTGCGCAGTCGGTCTGGCACGCGCTGTAACGTTAGCCACGGCGCTAACAGTGTCAGCTCATCAACAGCGCTCCGGCACTGCTGCACCAGCGTCTGCGCCCACCAATGTGCGTCGTCGGTCGGTCGGGTGGCGGAAATGGGGACAGCGGCAACGGGATCAAGGCTGTCGACAAGTTCCGTCGCAGACAATGCAAACCGCGTCAAACAAGCATGTGTCGCGGCGAGCGTCGCAGGCGCACTGGCGCAGGCAGATGCCAAATCTTTTTCCAGTCTTTCGAGCAGCGCTTGTGCAGTCGGTGGCGACTCCCTTGCCGCATCCTTGAGAACTCTCAAGGTGTCAAAAAGCCCTTCAAAAAATCGCGCGCCGAAAATCTTGTCGTCGATTAGCGCCAGCAGCCCTGGCCGCAATGTGAGCAGATGGCCTGCGAGATTACCGCTATCGACCGACGAAACGTAGAGGGGTGCCAACGGCTGCAGCGATTGCGTGTCGTACCAATTGTAGAAATGGCCTTGATGCCGCGCCAAATCGGCCATTGTCGCGAGCGTGTTGGCGGTGCGCCCTAGCAGCGGCCCCATCGCCAGATAGCCAAAATCGTAGGCGGTCAAATTAGCCAGCAGCGCCAGCCCCATGTTGGTCGGCGAAGTGCGATGCGCGACCACGCCAACCGGATGTTCCTGAAAGTTGTCGGGTGGCAGCCAGTGATCTTCGGAGCCTACGAAGGTTTCGAAAAACGCCCAGGTCTTGCGCGCGTTTTTTTGCAGAAAGATTGTTTGCTCTGCCGACAAGCGTGCTTCACGGCGGACGAGCGGACGGCTGATCCACCAGACGATTGCGGGAGAGGCTGCCCACAAAAACAAAATCGGCGCTGCCACAACGAGTGCGGTCGGTGCTGTCATGACCAGCGTAACTATTGCGGCAAAGGCGATCACGGGTGCGATCCACATTGCGCGGATGGAGGCGTACAGGCTCGTTCCGCCAGCGTTACTGGAATGGGAGGGCGTCCATTCAAGTAGGCGTTTTTTGGACGCCGCGATACGCCAGTTGGTGCGGATGATGGCGTCGAGGTTTACGTACGCCTCGTAGGGTAAACAGGCAAGTGTGAACATCGATTGCGCGAACTGCCCGAGCGCTGCGCGCACGGTGGCAGCAAGATGCTGACCGAGCGGTACGTCATCGGGTATTCTAAATAAGTCAAGCGTCGTGGCGATCAAGGGCGGAATCAAAATCACACCGATCGCTACCAGCGTCCAGAGCCAGGCTGGCGACAAAATAATCCAGCCCAGCAGCAACAGTAGCGTAAGAGCTGCGGGCACCAGACTGCGCCGCAGGTTGTCCAGTATTTTCCATTGCGACAATCTCGACAGCGGGTTGCGCTGACGACGCGGCTTGGCACCCGCGCCACCCGGCACGCGCCACAGCGCCCACGACGCTATCTGCCAGTCGCCACGTATCCAGCGGTGTCGGCGGCTGACATCCACGTCATAGCGTGACGGATATTCCTCGTACAACTCAACGTCGCTCAACAGCGCGGCACGGGCGTAGCAACCTTCCAGCAGGTCGTGGCTGAGGATGCGGTTTTCAGGAAAGCGACCCTTGAGCGCGTGCTCGAACGCGTCGACGTCATAAATGCCCTTGCCGATAAACGAGCCCTCGCCGAACACGTCCTGATAAACATCGGAGACTGCGCGCGTATACGGGTCTATTCCGGGCGCACTACCGAACAGCCGCGCATACCGTGATCGGTTGGTTCCCGGCAGACTCACCGCCACGCGCGGTTGCAGGATGCTGTAGCCCTCGGTGATGCGCTGCTTGTCAACATCGAAAACGGCGCGATTGAGCGGGTGCGCCATGGTGCCAACGAACTGCCGGGCGGCGTCGCGCGGCAGTTGTGTATCGGTGTCAAGCGTGATTACATACTTCACTGTCGCCAGTTCAGAGATCCTGCCGACAATGCGCATGAAGTTTTCTTCACCAGCACCACGCAGTAGCGAATTCAGTTCGGCGAGTTTGCCGCGCTTCCTTTCAAAACCCATCCAGATGCGCTCTTGTGCGTTCCAGCGGCGCGGGCGATGAAACAGGAAAAATATGTCGGTGTGCGCATCGCCGTATTTAATATTTAGCGCAGCGATTCGCGCTTCGGCAAGCGCCAGCAACGCTTCATCGCCATCGAGCTTTTCCTGCTGCGCATCGCGGAAATCAGTCAACAGCCCGAAATGCAGATTTTCATCCCGATTGGCGAGGAACCTCACCTCCAACCCTTCGACCAGATCCTCAATATTGCTCGCACTCGTGAGCATCGTCGGGATAATCACCAGCGTGCGCGATATTGGCGGAATGGCGCGTGAGAAGTCCATGCGTGGCAACTGGCGCGGCGTGACTGCCAGGGTTGCCAGCCAGTTGGTGAGCGCCACGCCCAGTTGGCTCGCCGAAAGTAGCGAGAGAATGCCGGTCAAAACCAGCAGCCAATCAGGCATGTCAGTGCGGTAAGCGATGGCCAACAGGCTGCCAGTGAGCGCACCCGATATCAACGTGATCGATCCCAAATACAGCAACAGTGGCCGTTGCCGACACGATCTGCGCAGCGAATCGAGCGCTGATACTTGTACTTCGACCGCTCGCTCAAGTAGCGGCAGTCCTTTGCCCACAAGATAATAACCAACGTGCGCCGCGCGATGACCGTCAACATCACCATCAACAGAACTTGATGCGTCGGGCACTTTGCCCGCCATCGTATGTGCGAGGTGGATTGCGTGTTCCGCAACTTCCCGTTCAGAGTGTCGGCTATTTTTAGCCGTTTTTTCGATGACATGGCGGTATTGATCGCGGGTCGCAAAATCCATCCTTGCATACACGTCGCCGGGATCATTGCGCAGCGTCTGCTCGACCAGACTCATGGTTTCAACGAATTCGCGCCAGTCCATCGCACCAAGAAATCGCAGACTGGCGATGCTGTTGCTGATCGAGACCTGGGCTGAAGCCTGCTTCTGGTTTTCGGATTGCACCAGTTGCTCAATCGTCAGGTGCGATTCGGAAAGCAGCCGCTCGATCCATGTGAGCGGTAATGCCAATCCGGGACTTTGCCCTTGCAGGCGGCGCGCAAATTCCGACACGAACTGCGTGGTCATCGGTGGATTTGAGCGCGCCATATCGGCGATGATCAGGATTAAATTTTTCGGATCTTTTTCAGCGATCTCGATCATTTGATCCGCCCAGGTGCCAGCCAATTCGCGGTCTGTCATACCAGCGCCGACCCGCACCGCGACCCGCCGCAGATTTTCGATCAGCGCCAGACGCAGCATGATCGGTATTGCCCACAGCTCGCCAATTTTCAAGTCGCTGACTGTCTGGTAAGCGGAGACGAAACGACTCAGGCTGTCCGGATCGACCCGACCATCACCGTGCGAGATGGTTTGTAACGCAATGTCATAAACACGCGGCAGCCCCGCCGACGGCCCGCGCGCCAGGCGCGGCAATTCGCGGCTGTAACCTTTCGGCAAGTGTCGCTTGGCGGTGCGAATCTGCTCCTCAATGAGGTAGAAATTATCCAGCAACCATTCACTGGCCGGTGTGATCCGGCGATTTTCAGTGACCGCCGTGGTGAGCAAATTGCATACGCCGACCAACATGTCTTCGTTGGCTGCCAGACGGCTCAAAAGCTGATCCGACGGTCTTTTCGGTGTCAGTTTGTGCGAGCTCGCGAGCGTCCTGCCGTATTGCTCCATCTGATCGGCACTGAGCAGCTCCGAGCGTAGCGGTTGTTCTTCGTCTTCGCTCATTTTCGGCAGCCCGCCGCCAGGCAAGTACTGCTTCCAATCGAGCAAGTTGTGAAAAATATTTTTTCTGCCCGCTTTCAATGGTGAAGTCTCCGTCCTGTCATTCAATCGAGGAAACCAACTCATCGAGTTGATCACTTAACCGCCGCGCAGAATTTTCTGATTTTTATTGCGCGTCTTAATGTCGCCATCGCCCTTCAGTTACGCAGGCAAGTCTTCCAGCATGTCCGCCATCAGTCTGTGCGAGCCGAGATCACCAACATACTCTATGTCACGATAGCCGTCGTTGACGGAACATGCCACGATGTTGTTGTTGACCACGCCGACCATTCGCATGCGATCAACATGCCCCACGTAACTTAACCTGCATCCGATTATGTGGCGCTCGATTTTGGAGGTCTGTGCGCTGTCGCACAGACACCCGGCGAGGAGAAGTTGAACAGCCGCCGTAAACTTGGGAAATCAATGCGGAGTGAATATCCACGGGCTTCCCGGGGCATTAGTGCCCGGTGAGGAGCGCCAGTGCTTGACTCACGCCATCGCAGATCTCAAGTAGCTACTGTTCGTGCTGAGCCCGTCGACGCTTATGCCGGCAGGCTTGCAGGTCGTGTGGCATCAGGCGACCGTGATCGGTCAATTCATCGCGATGCGGACAGCTTGCTTTTTTGGGCGAGGGTTGAAATGTGGATTGCCATCGGCAAAACAGGCTACAGGCGCATCGGTAAATTGCCGGTGCGCACGGTAGAGAATGGCGTCCAGTGCGACCACCTCGCCATTGCGCGCTTTCCCCGGTATGGGCATCGCGGCATTGGCGGGTGCTTTGACGATACTTCTATATTTGTTGCGCGCGGTTTGCTTTGCCTGTTTTTGCGCGGCCTTGGCCTCATCGTCGCAAATGCTTTGCTCCCTCGGTGCCAGGACTTCACACTTTGCACGTGCTTCCCGGTATTCGACTGCAGCGCTTTTTAGTGCAGCGGCAAGTGCTGCGACACGCGTTTGCTTTTTCACCTCAGCCGTGAAGATGGTGGCGGGCTTTGTCGTCGCATGTGTCGAGATTGTCGCGGCGATGCC
>JANMPY010000129.1:0-5994 GCA_031370095.1 Betaproteobacteria bacterium | reverse complement strand
GGATGTGTCGGAAGTCTCACTCGGCAAAATCAATGTCGATCAGCCGGTTGAAATTCAACTCGATGCCTTCCCTGATCTGCGACTGCTCGGCAAGGTAAGCCGCATCGTGCCGACGGTGGATCGCTCCAAGGCGACGGTGCTAGTCAAAATTGAATTCGTCGAAAAAGATAAACGCGTCTTGCCCGACATGAGCGCCAAGGTTTCTTTCCTGCAACGCGGGTTAAAAGCAGAGGAGCGCAAATCCGTAACAGCCGTGCAGCAAGCCGCGATCACCAAACGCGATGGGAAAGATGTGGTGTTCGTCATCGACGACAAAAATATCGTCAAACAAATGGACGTGTCGGTTGCGGGAAAAGTCGGCGATCTGATACAGGTATCGACTGTAAAGCCCGGTGACAAGGTGGTGCTGAATCCTTCCGACAAAGTTAAAGATGGCGCAAACGTCGCCATCGTCAAGAAATAGGCGGCGACTTGCCATGTCGCAGCCACTGGTAGAAATTAAACATCTTGTCAAAAGCTACACCCGGGGCGACCAGATCGTGCCGGTGTTGCATGACATCACGCTCGACATTGCGCGCGGCGATTTCATCTCGCTGATGGGGCCATCCGGCTCCGGCAAATCGACGCTGCTCAATCTCATCGCCGGTATCGATAAACCGGATTCAGGCGTCTTGCGTATCGATAATGAGGACATCACGAAACTTTCCGAGGGTGAGCTCGCCGACTGGCGCGCGTCCAACATCGGCTTCATATTCCAGTTCTACAATTTAATGCCGGTGTTGAACGCGTTTGAAAACGTCGAGTTGCCGCTGCAACTCACCAATCTTTCCCGCGCGGAGCGGCGTGAACGTGTCGAGATGACACTCGCGATGGTTGGGCTTTCTGACCGGATGGAACATTATCCGAACGAGCTTTCCGGCGGGCAACAGCAACGCGTTGCGATCGCACGCGCCATCGTCAGCGACCCGACGATCCTGGTGTGCGATGAGCCCACCGGTGACCTCGACAAGCAGTCGGCAGGCGACGTACTCACGATGTTGAAGCAGCTCAATGAAAACATGAACAAGACCATCATCATGGTGACGCACGATGCCCACGCCGCTGAAGCCGCCAAGCGTATGGTGCATCTGGAAAAAGGCGAGCTGATCTAATGGTAGTGTTGCATTCTGTTTGCGACTTAATCGAGAAAGCTGCAATGTCCGGTAGCTGTATCTCCTTCCCCCGCTATGTGGGGGAAGGTCGGGATGGGGGTGTCGTTGCAAATGGCGCATTGACTTTAGCATCGCCCCCATCCCCGTTGCCCCCTCGCTTCGCTCTCCCCCCGTGGCCGGGGGAAGGAGCAGATTTGTGATCCGGAAAACAAGTCGCATCAATTCTGCAGCAGTACACTAGCCGAATATGTTCTACCTCAAGCTCATTTTCAAAAACGTGTTCCGCGCGAAGCTCCGCTCTTCGCTGACCATCACCGGTCTTGTCATCGCGATCATTGCCTTTGGCTTGTTGCAAACGGTGGTGGATGCGTGGTTTGCCGGTGCGACCGCGTCATCATCCAGCCGCCTCATCACGCGCAACGCCATCTCGCTGGTATTTCCGATGCCGGTCTATTACCGCGAACGCATGAAAGCGATCCCCGGTGTCAAGACCGTCACGATGTCAAACTGGTTCGGTGGCATTTACAAAGAGCCGAAGAATTTTTTCCCGCAGTTCGCGGTCGATCACGAAAATTTTTTCGATCTTTATCCGGAATTCATTGTACCGCCCGATCAGATGATCGCGTTCAAGCGCGACCGTCAGGGTGCCATCGTCGGTCGCAAACTGGCCGAGCAGTTTGACTGGAAGATTGGCGACACCATTCCGATCCGGGGCACGATTTTCCCCGGCACCTGGCAGTTGACGATTCGCGCTATTTTTGATGGCAAAGACGACACTACCATTACCCGCCAGCTTTACTTTCACTGGGACTACATCAACGAATGGCTGAAGAAAAACGCGGGGCGGCGTGCAGACCAGATTGGTATTTTTTTGATCGAAGTGTCCGACCCGTCGCGCTCAGCCGACATCGCCAAAGCGGTCGACGCCGAATTCAAAAACTCACTTGCTGAAACACTGACTGAAACCGAAAAAGCATTCAATCTGAATTTTGTCTCGCAGATAGAATCGATCGTGATGGCGATCCGGATTGTTTCGTTTGTGGTGATTTTCATCATCATGGCGGTGGTTGCCAACACCATGGCCATGACCGCACGCGAACGTCTGGCGGAATATGCAACCATTAAAGCGCTCGGCTTTTCGCCCGGCTTCGTGGCGCTGCTCATTGTCGGTGAGGCACTGATGTTGTCGCTAATCGGCGCGGCCATCGGCATCGCCCTCACGCTGCCGATCGCGGCGGGATTTGCGGCCTCACCGGCGGGCGCGATATTTGCGGTATTCAGGGTGTCCAACGACACGATCCTGTTTCAGCTCGCCTGCGCGCTGACGGTCGGCATTGTTGCGTCGCTGGTGCCCGCGTGGCGCTCGGCAAATATCAAGATCGTTGATGGCTTGAGGCATGTGGGATGAGGCACGTCGGATGAAGGTTCCGTTCCCGTATATTTTCCGCAATCTCTGGGCGCGAAAACTCACTACCCTGCTGACCGCAGGCGGCATGGCGCTGGTCGTGTTTGTGTTTGCGGCGGTGCTGATGCTCGATGCAGGATTGAAAAAAACCATGGTCGGCACCGGCAGCTACGACAATATTGTTTTTATCCGCAAAGGCTCGGAGACCGAAATCCAGAGCGGCGTTTATCGTGATCAGGCCGCGTTGATCGAGAGCCTGGCGCAAGTGGCGCGCGGTGAAGACGGTCGCCCGATGGTGTCAAAGGAATCACTGGTGTTGATTTCGCTCGTCAAAAAAGGTCAGGACAAAGGTTCCAATATCGTTACGCGCGGCTTGTCATCGATGGGTTTCGTGTTGCGACCACAGGTAAAAATTATTGAAGGGCGCATGTTTCGGCCCGGTTCCTCCGAAATCGTCATCGGCAAAAGCATTCACGATGAATTCGGTGGCGTGGCCATTGGCCAGGCGCTGCGTTTTGCACAGCGTGAATGGGTCATCGTTGGAATATTCGATGGCGGCAAAAGTGCATTCGATTCGGAAGTCTGGGGCGATGTCGACCAGCTCATGCAGGCATTTCGCCGCGTCAGTTTCTCGTCAGTCATTGCCAAGCTCGCCAACAGCAATAATTTTGCGGCCGTTACCACCGAAGTCGAAAACGACATTCGGCTGTCGCTCCAGGGCAAGCGCGAACAGATTTTCTACGAAGATCAATCGAAAGGGCTGTCGACGTTCATCACCATCCTGGGCACTGTGTTGTCGGTGATTTTTTCACTCGGCGCGATGATCGGCGCGGCCATCACCATGTATTCGTCGGTTGCCATGCGCACAGCGGAAATCGGCACGCTGCGTGCGCTGGGTTTCCGGCAGCCATCGATCCTTGTCGCGTTTCTGACCGAGTCGCTATTGCTGGGTCTCGTCGGCGGTCTCGCAGGAATATTTTTTGCGTCGTTCCTGCAAGTCATCACGATTTCCACACTCAATTTTCAATCGTTTTCACAGCTTGCGTTCGGCTTTATCCTCACGCCGAAAATTGTGGTTCAAACGCTGGTATTTTCGCTGTTCATGGGATTCATCGGCGGCTTTTTGCCCGCCATGAAAGCGTCGCGGATGAAGATTGTGGATTCGTTGCGGGCGGCTTGAATATGACGAGTGGTCAGCAGCCAAATTCTTTCATGATGAGCGGAATGCCCCGCTCTAAAATCGAAGTGTGACCTCAAGATTGTCGATGAGCCGTGTCGTGCCGATGCGCGCGGCAACAAGCACCACCAGCGCGGTGTCGGCTCTGGTCGGTGCCAACAGGTCACTCTGGCGGCGGATCGCGACGTAATCCGGCTGCCAGCCGCGCGCCCTGAGGTTCGTTTCTGCATCTGCTTCGAGCGCTGCGAAATCGCGATTGCCTGTCTGTAGCGCCACCACAATTTTCCGCAATGCCGCGTTGAGCTGCGGTGCTTCCGCGCGCGAGGTGGCACTGAGATAGGCATTGCGTGAAGACAGCGCGAGGCCATCGTCCGCCCGCACCGTTTCAGCCAGCAGCATCTCAATGGGCAAATTCAATTGCCGCACCATGTTGTCGAGCACGCGGCACTGCTGATAGTCCTTCTTGCCGAATACCGCCACCTGCGGCTGCACGATATTAAAAAGTTTCAGCACCACCGTGGCGACACCGCGATAGTGTCCGGGTCGCACTGCGCCTTCGAGGATGTGCTGAATCTGCGGCGGCTCCACCACATAAGTTTGCGGCTGCGGGTACATTTCTGATTCATCCGGTGCGAACACGACATCGACGCCGGCTGCGCGGCATTTGTCGCAGTCCTCACTCAGTGTTCGCGGATATTTTCCGAAATCCTCTGCGGGGCCGAATTGCAAACGGTTCACAAAAATCGACGCAACGACGCAGCCTGTCGCGCCTGCTCGTTGTCGCGCGAGTCGCGTCAAATCGATGTGCCCGGCGTGAAGACTTCCCATCGTTGGCACGAACACCACCAATGCTTCGCTCTTCAGGCGGGCGCGCAACGCGGCGGTGGTGTGAATGATGTCGATGACAATTGCCGATCAGGATGCGTTGAAATATTCGCGCCCGCCACGCACGTTTTCGATCCGCTTTAACAACATCGCCATGTGCTCGCGATTGTCGGCAAAGTTAAACGGATCGCTGTTTACGATCAGCAACGGCGATTCGCGGTAATCGTAAAAGTAGCGTGTGTAGGATTCCGACAAACGCATCAGGTAGTCTTCACTGATGCCTTTTTCCATCGGTCGCGCGCGGCGCTGAATGCGCGCCATCAATGCGCCGGTTGAGGCCTGTAAATAAATCACCAAATCGGGCGTCGGTGCCTGCGGCTTTAAGTGATTGTAGAGCTGCGAATACAGATTGAATTCGTTGTCGTCCAGCGTGAGTCTGGCAAACAGTGCGTCCTTGGCCAGCATATAGTCGGCGATGGTTTTCTTCTCGAACAAATCCGGCTGACGCACCGAGGCCAATTGATTGATGCGCTGAAACAGAAAAAACATTTGCGTCGATAGCGCGTGCCGCCGCATGTCGCGATAGAACAGCGGCAGGAACGGATTTGCGCCCGGATCCTCGAGCAGCAGCTCTGCACCGTAGTGCTCCGCGAGCAACCGCGCGAGGGTAGATTTACCGCAACCAATTGGTCCTTCGACGACGACATAGCGATATTTCATCGGGTGAGATTGCTCGAAATTCTGGCTTGTTGCCTCCCCCTTTTACAAAGGGGGAAGTAGATTGCCTCGCGGATAATTTCTCGTGCGAAACAAATTACGTAAACCCTAGCACTGGTGTGCCTTTTCAGCCATTTATGTTCCAAAAAGCCCGCAAAATGGCGTTCTGCGCTTCGATATGCTGGCACGCACATGCACGACACCCCTAGAATTTTTCCAAGCCAATATGACTGACACCCGTCTTATCCAGCGCTACTAAAAAAATTTTCGCGGCGGCTTTTCCGGGAATGACAACGTCTGGCGAAATTTCCACCAGTGGCACCAGCACAAACGCGCGCTCATGCATGCGCGGATGCGGGACGGTAAGACCGCCCTCGTCGACGCGCAAATCGTCAAAAATAAGAATGTCCAAGTCGAGCGTGCGCGGCCCGTTTTTTTCTTCCATAAGGCTGCTTCGCACGCGTCCGTGCTGCGCCTCGATGGCGTGCAGGCGGTTGAGAAAATCGTGCGGCGACAGCGTGGTCGATACCTGCGCGACCGCATTGACGAACACCGGCTGATCGGTGATTCCTACCGGCGCGGTTTCATACAAAGTCGATATTTTCAGCAACGCGGTTTCAGGCAACTCATCAATATCGCGCAGGGCGCGCTGCACGTGCATCACCGGCTGATCCATATTGCTGCCAAGTGCGACGTACACGGTCGAGCGGTGGGCGGAC
>JANMPY010000072.1:0-3051 GCA_031370095.1 Betaproteobacteria bacterium | reverse complement strand
CCACTGATTTCATGACGGCACACTGGGCGGAATTACCGTACTCGTTGCTCGCGAAGGTATCGAATCGGATTATCAATGAAGTGCGGGGATTTAATCGGGTGGTGTATGACGTGAGCGGGAAACCGCCGGCGACGATTGAGTGGGAGTAACTGTGAAGGATTCTGTGCGACAAAATATTTCCTCCGGCGTACCGTGGGAATCAATCGTTGGCTATTCCCGCGCGGTTAGAGTCGGCAATCACATCTGGGTCGCTGGCACCACTGCGACTGATGAAAATGGCAACGTGGTCGGCGTCGGTGATGTCACTGTGCAAACAAGTTATGCCTTGAAAAAAATCGGTCGCGCATTGATCGAGGCGGGTGCCACGTTTGCCGATGTCGTGCGGACCCGCATGTTTGTCACCGACATTGCGCAATGGGAGATCATCGGTCGTATACATGGTGAAATTTTTGGCTCAATTCGCCCTGCTTCAACGATGGTTGAAGTCTCCAAACTCGTTGACCCCCAGCATCTGATTGAAATCGAGGTCGATGCTTTTTTGGGTAGTGATTGACTATGAAACACAAGCATTGGTGGGCTACGCAGGGCGAAAATTCTCTGGAATGCCCGTCATTGTTAGAGTTTCACTTTTTCCCCCTCGCCCGTTTACGGGAGAGGGTGGCCGCAGGCCGGGAGAGGGGGCTCGGTCGTCAATGAGAGAAAACGCCAAACTAAATTTCGCAAAAGTCCTTCGTCGCACGATGACCGATGCCGAACAAAAGCTTTGGATCCAACTGCGCGCCGGACGTTTTGCCGGATTCAAGTTCAAGCGTCAAGCGCCGATCGGACACTACGTCGTCGATTTTGTGGCCCCGCTTGCAAAACTGATTGTGGAAGTCGACGGAAGCCAGCATGCTGAAGACGCTGAGCGCGATGCGCAGCGGACTGCCTTTCTTGAAAGCCTGGGATACCGCGTTCTGCGGTACTGGAACAATGATGTGTTGCGAGAGACTGAATCGGTGCTGACGGCGATTTATTTGGTGCTTGATGGCGCGGCCCCCCTTTCCCCCAACCCCTCTCCCGTGAACGGGAGAGGGGAGCAAGATCGCGACGAGGTGTTCATGCGCGAGGCCCTCCTGCTCGCCGCACACGCCGAAGCTTTAGGCGAAGTACCCGTCGGTGCAGTCGTCGCCAAAGACGGTGAAATCATCGGCCGTGGCTTCAATCAGCCAATCACATCTCACGACCCCACCACGCACGCTGAAATCGTCGCGCTGCGCGATGCCGCACAACAACTCAAAAATTACCGTCTCGTCGATTGTGAACTCTACGTTACGCTTGAGCCTTGCATGATGTGCGTGGGCGCGATGTTGCATGCGAGACTGAAGCGCGTCGTGTTTGGCGCGAGTGATCTGAAGACCGGTGCGTGCGGCAGCGTGATCAATTTGCCTCAAGAAGAAAAATTGAACCACCACACGACATTCGAAGGCGGGGTGTTGAGTGAAGAATGCAGCGCGATGCTGAAAGCGTTTTTTCAGGCGCGGCGCAAGGCGTAACCTGCACACACCAAAATTATTTCGCTTGCGATTCTGCGCGTATTGAATCATGCAAGAATGGGTGCAGAACAATGACCAAAAAGCCGTAGTCAGGAGGAGATGATATGCATCACTTAAGCGCACTCGATGCCCTGTTTCTGCATCTGGAAACGCCGGACATGCCGATGCATGTCGGTGGTCTTATTCTGCTCGATAAGCCGACAAAACTGCGCGGCAGTTTCTACAAAAAAATTCGCGAGCACATCGCCAGTCGCATGCATCTCGCGCCGCTGTTTTCGCGCAGACTTGCGTTCATGCCGTTTGATCTGGTCAATCCCATTTGGCTGGGCGGCGTAGAGGTCGATCTCGACCATCACATCCGTCACAAGCTGCTGCCAAAGCCCGGCACGCAGGCGCAGCTTGAAGCGATGGTTGCGACGCTGCATGAAGGCATGCTCGACCGTGACCGGCCGCTGTGGCAATTCACCATCGTTGAGGGCTTGCAGAGTGGCCAAGTTGCGTTCGTGAGCAAGATTCACCATGCGGCGCTCGATGGGCAGGGTGGCGTTGCGCTGGCGCAGGCGATATTCGACACCGAGGCCACGCCACGGGCAGTTGAATCTGCAGAAGAGAGTGCTAAACACTTGTCGCCATCAACTGCAAAAATGTTATCGGCCGCGTTCCGGAATACCGTCGCCCAGTACGGGAAAATTTTGAAGGCAGTACCAGAAGCCGTCAGAGTCGTCGGCAAAGTCGGCGCAATGGCGCTGTCCGCATCACAAGCAAGAAAGGCGGGAGCGCCATCGGAGCAGGGCAGCGGGATACCTGAGTTGGTTGATTTCAAGCCAGGTGATACACCTGAAAAAGCCGCCAAGTCTTTGCTGAAAAAAATCCCCGGCGGCATCACACTTGGGCCTCGCACGCCGTTCAACGTCGCCATCAGCGGCACGCGCGCTTTTGTTGGCCTGCAGCTTTCATTGGCCGAGACGAAGTTGATTGCAAAACACTTCGACGCGAAGCTAAACGACATCGTCATGGCTGTCGTTGCAGGTGCGCTGCGTCGCTATTTTGCCGATGATAAAAGAGTGTTGGCCAAAGCGATGATCGGTGCGATACCAGTGAGCCTGCGTGCGCCTGATGACAAATCGCAAAGCAACCAAGTGACGATGATGCTGGTGAATATGGCCACACATATCGCCGACCCGAAGAAACGCCTCACCGCGATTATTGCGGCGAGCAATAAATCCAAGGCGCTCACCAGCGCGACCAAGAGCGTGATGCCGATGGATATGCCGTCGCTCGGCATTCCGTGGTTGATGAGCATCATCACGCCGCTCTATAAAATGGCGATTGCGACCAATCGTATTCCGGTGGTGGCCAATATCGTGATCTCGAATGTGCCCGGCCCACCGGTGGCGCTGTATCTTGCGGGTGCAAAAATGACAGCGAACTATCCGGTCTCCATCGTCACCCACGGGCTGGGTTTGAACATCACCATCCAGAGCTACAACGGCTCGCTCGACTACGGTTTGATTGC
>JANMPY010000050.1:0-19993 GCA_031370095.1 Betaproteobacteria bacterium | reverse complement strand
GGGAGGCGGTTTGCGCTGGTATCGCGGTGCCGCTGATGCGTCGGCGCTTCGCACCAAGGTGGCGGCGGTTGGCGGGCATGTCACGCTATTTCGCAACGGCGATAAATCGCTCGGTGTGTTTCATCCGCTGCAACCGGCGCTCAAAAAAATTCATCGTGATTTGAAACTGGCGTTCGACGCGGAAAATATTCTGAATCGCGGTCGTATGGATAATTTTTAGATGACACATAAAAATGCAAACTAATCTGGCCGACTGGATCAAAGACACGCCCGAGGGCATCGAGGCCGATGCGATTCTGCGCAAATGCGTCCATTGCGGATTCTGTCTCGCGACCTGCCCAACCTACCAGCTCACTGGTGACGAGCTCGATAGCCCGCGTGGACGCATTTATCTGATGAAGGAAATGCTCGAAGGCAATGCGGTCACCACGAAAACGCAGTTTCATCTTGATCGCTGTCTGACTTGTCGTGCCTGTGAAACGACCTGTCCGTCGGGCGTGCAATACGGTCGTCTCGCCGATATTGGCCGCGAGGTGGTCGAGAAAAAAGTACCGCGTTCGTTCACAGATCGGCTCGCGCGAACCGTGCTGAAAAATACCTTGCCTCGCACGGCATTATTTACGGCAGGCCTCGGCGTCGGGCGTGCGGTCAAAGGATTGCTGCCGGATGGCATTAAAAAGTATCTGACATCCAAGCGCGATCAGGGCGTCTGGCCCGCTCCTGTGCATGCGCGCAAGATGCTGGTGCTGGATGGATGTGTGCAGCCTGCGATGGCACCTTCGATCAATCACGCCACCGCACGGGTGCTGGACAAGCTTGGTATTTCGCTCATCATTGCGGATCGCGCAGGCTGCTGCGGCGCAATCCCGCATCACTTGAACGATGCGCATGAAGCGCACGCGTATATCAAACGCAATATCGACGCGTGGTGGCCTGCCATTGAAGCCGGTGCAGAGGCGATTGTGGTGACCGCCTCTGGTTGTGGAACGATGGTTGCCGAATACGGCCATCTGCTGCGTGCCGATCCTGCCTACGCCGAAAAGGCGGCGCGCGTGAGTGGGCTGTATCGAGACGTGAGTCAGGTGATCGAGCAAGAGCGATCAACGCTATCGACGCGGCTCAAGGCGAAAAGCGGGTCTGTGCCCATCGACGCGGCAGTGACGAAACAGAAACTCGCCTTCCATGCGCCGTGCAGTCTTCAACACGGTTTGAAGATTCGCGGCGTCGTGGAGAGTCTGCTGCGCGACGCAGGATTCGAATTGACTCATGTGCCGGACGGGCATTTGTGTTGCGGCTCGGCCGGCACCTATTCAATATTGCAATCGGATTTATCGCAGCAATTGCTTGCCAACAAAGTGACTGCGCTTGAATCGGGTAAACCCGACGTGGTCGCCACCGCCAATATCGGCTGTATGGCGCATATCGAGAGCGGGCTTCACAGCAGTTCCAAAACGCCGATCCTGCACTGGATTGAGTTGCTTGATCGGCGGCTGCAGTAAGCTATTCAGCGCCGATACAAACGCAGTCGTTCCACGTTGTCACCCGGTCGTGAGCCTTCCCACACCAGTTGCCATTTGGCATCGACTGCGGGCACTTTTTCTTTACCGCCCTGGGCGAGGAGCCAATCGCAGCGGGCCGACGCGTTTAGTTCCATCGGCACAAACCGCAGTCGGGCAAAATAATCCAGCATCGCGCGTTGCGGCTCGCCCAGATTGACTGCCGCAATGCAGGTGCGCGTTGTCGGCATTTGCGTGGCGATGGCGGCAGCAGTGGTGCGATAGCTCTGCACATGATTTACCGCAGGCAGACCCAGCATGTTCAGCAACATCCAAACCAGTGTGACGCCCGCCGCCCAATTGACGATGGCGCGGCGGTTGTTGCGATGCGCGCGCATCAGCGCGTAAACCCACACAAGGGTAAGTACAACGGCAAAACAGAATGAAACCCAGCCAAACGCAAAGTTGAAATCCGGCACTTGGCGCGCCATCGCGCGCGCCGCTGCCTCAGGCACGCCGGTCACTGCAGCCGTCCAGTACAGCCATATGGCGATTGCCAGCAAACCAAAAAACAGCAAGCTGAACCAATCGATGAAACTTGCCAGGCTGCGCGGCAGCCGATCCAGCACGCATGCGGCTGCAAGCACCAGCGGGAGCAACAACACGGGACCTACCGCATCATTTGCCTCGCGAAAAAACGACAACCAGAAAAGTAATACCCAAAATCCAACCAGCGGAAGGGCCAGTTCGAAACGCTCGCGCAATTTTTTGCGATCCTTGCACCATAGCCAAACCGCAAATGGAAACGCCGGTAAGCCGACCCAAGGCAGGCTGCGAATAAAATACACGGGGTTGATCGAATCGCGCGTGCTGGAATCCAGAAACGGCGCGCCAAGTACGGCATCAGTCCACATCAGCGGCGAGGGTGCGCCGGTCAATACCAGCGCAATCGGAAACAGCAGCATGAACGGCAGTGAAACCAGCAGCGCCACGCCGACCCCGCGTTGAAAGATGCGATTTCGCCACTCGCTCAACACCCACATCAGGGTGATGGCGATAGCCGGAATCGACAGCGCAGGAATTATTCCCACCGACATCGCCACGATGCCGGTGCCAATGCCGGTCGTCACGCCACCCTTGCTCGCTTCTGAACGGATGCGCGTCAATCCGTAAAACGCAATCGACATTCCTGCGAGGCCGCCGAGCTCGGGGCTCATCTCATGGCCGCGCAGAAAAATGCCAAGCGAGCCGATGAGTAACACCACACTGATACGACCCGCGCGCTCATCGAACAATCGCTTCGCCGTTTTGTGCGTATAAAACAGCGTAATCGCCATCAACAATCCGGTCGCAAGCCGCGCACCATCGTGCAGCGGCAACAGGGGAGAGAAAATTTTTGCCGTCAACGCGGCCACCCAATAAAACAGCGGCGGGTAATCGTGGTTGGCGATACCCGCGACGGTCGGCACCAGCCAATTGCCATCCTGCAACATCGAATAGACGATGCCGAACGTGGTTGCCTCGGTTTTCCACGGGTCGTGGCCGATCAGTCCCGGCAAAATCCACGCCGCGCAAATGATGATGAACAGCGCGGCTTTGACCGGCGTTGAGGCACCATCAAAAATGATCGGCTGGCGCATCGTTGACGACAAGGTATCTGAGAGGCGGTCGTGCAATTTTTGGCGTGACGGATTAGATGTCGATTTCATATTGCCGCGAGGTTGAGCAAGGTGGCGCGCCTCATTAAATTTCCGTTTCACGATCAATGTGTGTTGTCATTTTACGCCGCTGTGTTGTCGAGTCAGATGCGCGAATTGCAGCAACAAAAAAGGCAGCCGAAGCTGCCTTTTGTTTGGTCGGTGTTCAATCAACTACTTTGCCTTGCTGGCCGATGCCTTCGCCTTGGGCGCAGGTGCGGGCGGCGGCGCGGCAACAGGCTTTTCAGCCGAGCGCGTATAACGCTGCTTGAATTTGTCGATACGACCAGCCGTGTCCATGATCTTGTGCTTGCCGGTGTAGAACGGATGCGACTCGGAAGAAATCTCGATACGAATCATCGGATATTCCTTGCCGTCGGTCCACTGCATTTTTTCCTTACCTTTGGTCTCGACGGTCGAGCGGGTCAGGAATTTGAAATCGGATGAAGAATCAAAAAAGATAACTTCGTGGTATTCGGGATGGGTATTCGGTTTCATGCTTTTGCCTTTCTCTCTGTAAAGGGCGACCCCAGTGGTGGCCTCTATGCAGACAAGTGTTTGATAAGCCGACAATTATGCCGTAAATAGCTAGAAAAGGCAAAGGCGTGAATCGGCGAAAATGAGTAATAAAAGTAGGGGAAACTTTCTAAGGGAAAGCGGTGACACAAAAAAACGGGGGGTATAGCAAAAAAATCAAAAAATAAAACAGCAAAAAATTAAAAATGGGCAGACACCGATTGCTTTGCGGTAGCCGGTATCGGTAACCCAGTGAAAGGAAGATCGCCATTTGACGGCCATCCCAGCCACAAAAGCCGCTGGAAACCGCTCCAGCTCTAGAGATTCACCAATTCGAAAGCGCCGTCGGCACAATCGACAGCTTGGTATTGGCGTATGCCTTTCAGCTCGCATGGTTAAGCGATAGTGGTGCAAGATTTCTATTTAACCGAGAGCCATCAACACTTGACTGAAATCAAATGCCGGTCATCGCGCGGTAATCCCCACTTGCCGGATCGAACAGCGCCGGTGATACTTGCAATCAGGCGAATAAATTTCTGTGCATAGCTCAGCAAAGGATACAAGACACATGCCGACGAATACATTGGAGGTCCCGCGCGACAAGGCGGCGGGTGGAGTGGAATGTCGCGATCACAGCCGCATGAAAATATTGCTCGTCGAAGATAATGTTATCGACATGCAGTTCGCGACCAGCACACTCGACACTCTCGGCTATCCGGCCGACACGGCTGGCAACGGCGTTCAAGCGGTCGAGGCTGTACGCCGCCAGCGCTACGATGTGATTTTGATGGACGTGAGGATGCCGGAGATGGACGGCATCGAAGCGACCAAGACCATTCGCCGCCTTAGTCCGCCCGCTGCCCAACCTTACATTATCGCGCTGACGGCCACCGTCATGCGTGAGGATTGGCAATGCTGTGTCGACGCAGGAATGAACGCGTTTGTACCCAAACCATATACGCCGACTGAACTGGCGGAGGCGCTTGAAGCGGCGCTCAGGAATGCGCCCCGTATTGAAGCGCAACGCGACGCCGCCACCGCCAACACCAACGCTTCGCCGACACTGCTGATCGACCTTGAGCATGTGCGGGAGGTCATTGAGCTCATTTGCGAGGGCGAGCCTGCCGCGTTTGATCGCTGGATTGGCTATCTCGAATCCGATCTCAACAAGTTCGAGACACTGCTGCCGGGCGCGGGCACGACCGAAAGCAATGCAAGCATTCAAGGCGCTGCACATTCGCTCAAAGGTACTTGCCTCACAATGGGCGCAAAAGCCTTGGGTGTCTTCTTTGCCGAGATCGAACGGGATGCAAAAGCAGGCAAATCAGCGGCGTTCAATCAGCGTTACGCGGAAGGCCGCGAGTTGGAGGCGCAGTCGCTTCACGCGCTTCGTGAGGTTGCCGCGAAACGCAGTATTGACGCCTGACAGTTAAGCTTTGGCAAGGTTGCGCGTTTCGTTATCGCAAAAACGTTGGAATACATTTCACGCTTTTTCAGACATCGTCAGCGCATGTTGCCAGTCACTTGCGCATCGCGACCAGCTCGGTGTGGTGATCGTTCTGCAAGTGCTGGCCGGGCGCGTCCAACGCGGCCCAACGGTCGGCCCAAGAGAGTAGTCGGCTGCCGGGCATTGGCGTGGCGATGAAGTAGCCCTGCGCTTCATTGGCACCCGCGCTGGCAAGAAATTCCCAGTCGTCCTGCGATTCGACGCCTTCGGCGACCACGTTTAGATTGAGGCGTGCGGCCAGATCGATGCACGAGCGCACCACGGCTGCAAGGCGTGGTGCCTGCGCGGCGCCATCGACGAAGGAACGATCAATCTTGAGTTCGGTAAACGGGATACGGGAAAGTTGCTCGAACGATGAGTATCCTGTGCCGAAATCATCAATCGACAGGCCAAAGCCATTGAGGCGAAGACGGTTCATGGTCTCGAGTGTGCGGCCCACGTCTGTCATTGCGGCGGTCTCGACGATTTCAAATGTCAAGTCTCGGGGCTTCATGTCATTCGCCGAGAGAAGCGATAGCGTGTCTTCGCATAAAGAGACATTGTCGATGGCGGAGAGCGAAAGATTGACGTTGATGGTCAGTTCGCGACCGTTTTTTTTCCAATCGGCAGCATGCTGGATCGCTGATGCAATGACGGTTTGGGTAAGTTTCGCGAGCTTGTGTTGGGATTCAATTAGCGGAAGGAAGTCGGCCGGACGCAAGACCCCATGATCCGGATGTATCCATCGGGCTAACGCTTCCACACCGATCAGGCCGCCGGAAGCCAAACTCACCTTTGGCTGGAAGTACGGCTCGAATTCGCCCGCCTCGAACGCGCGATCAACGTCGGACGCCTGCAGCACAACCCTCGTCGCGAGCGGCGCGATGGCCGAGCCAAGGATACACCGCCCCAACAATCTGTTCATGGCCGCTTGACTCACCGGCTTGGGAAGCGAGCCGAGCACGTTTAGCCCGACCGCCTTGACCATCAATTCCACGCTCGACATGATTCGCGACTCGGTCGCGCTTGAGATGATTACAGACGGTTGGTAACCAGATTCGCCAATGTGCCGAAGTAATTCCATTCCATCCATGCCGGGCATTTGCAGGTCACAAACAACCAAGCCAATTTGCGCGCCGTGGGCGGCCATATATGCAAGTGCATCCGTGCCGTTGGACGCTGTCAGGATTGTGGTTTGACCAGCGCGCACCAGCATGCGCGTGAGAACTTCGCGTTGCACTGCATCGTCATCGATCACCAGCACCATGCGCGCCTGCGGGGCGATTGCGGATTGTTCAAGGCCGGAAATGGTGGATTGCATGGCTCTTGGCTACGGTTGTTCTGTGTCAATGTTGTGGGCTGACTCGGTGTTCGTCGACCAGGCGGTTGTTGCGCCAAGTTTGGCGATGGCCTGCTTTTGACATGCCTGCACTGTTACCTTAATTCTGTTGTAGTTGATCGGATTATGCAATTAGCGAGACAATTGTTCACAATCCGTATTTCAAAATTCTGCATAATGGTTGAAACGACCAAATAATTCTCTTTTCAGCGTTGCCGAACCACTACTTTCAACCGACCTTTGCGTGCCACTAATCGAGCGAAGCTATGACAACAACATTGACGCCTACCGAAGAGTTGCTGGACAACACCCATGTCGTCGCGGGACGCTATATTTCCCACATTGCCGTGCCTTGCCGTGATCTTGACGAGGCTGCTCGCTGGTACACGGAAGTCCTTGGAGCGGAGCCAGTTCGAATTCTTAAGGACCGTGTCACATTTAGTTTCGGCGGCATTCTTCAACTGGTGTGTCATCTGGAGAAACGGGCAATTGATCCCAACCCGCGCGCCTATCCTCGGCATTTCGGCTTGACATTTTTGCGGGGTGAAGACTTCACCAGACTGAAAGAACATGTTTTGAAGCTGGGCGTTGATTTTTTGGTGCGCCCCGGTCTGCGATTTCAGAACGACATGCACGAGCATCAAACCTTTATGCTTGCCGATCCTTCCGCCAATGTCATCGAGTTCAAGTGTTACGTCCGACCGGAGTGCAGTTACTAGTGTCGTGACGGGTCGATGATTTTCAGCTGCACGGGTGAACCGAAGGTAGCCGGAATCGCGAAGACGTAATCAACACTTTATTCAGACAGTTTTTTCGTGTGCTGAATTTTCACAGAACCAGCTTAGCCTCGGTATTTGCTACTGTTCATTCCTCGAACGACCATGTTGGTATTATGTTTTCCAACCCGGCGATGCTGACGCAGTTATCGCTTCGGGATTAGCGGCAAGTAGCGAGATTTCTGTTGTCAGTGCGGTCTGAACGTGGCCAAACGCGATCTCGACTTGCGAAAAAATTTGGCCCGCGCGGTCAACATCCAACGCGCGAATGGCCAAATGAATTTCTCCGCACAGCCCGGTTAATATCGTTGCGCCGATATTGGCGCTGCTGGATTTAAGGGTATGTGCGGAAAGCTCGATTTCACGCGCATCATTTTGAAGTACTGCCTGCTTCAATTTATCGATTAATTTTGGAGACTCGTCGAGGTAAAGCTGTAGTACCCGGCTGAGCAGGTTCGGGTCGTCTGCGTTTTCGAGTTCGCGCAACTGAGACAACACCTGTCGATCAAGTACGTCGAGATCATGCGCCGGTGTCACCGCAGCAAGTCCTCGCGCGTCCGATCGTGAGGACACGTTCACGGGCATCCAGCGATCAAGTTTCGCCTTCAGTTGCTGACGGCTGAGCGGCTTGGCCAAATGGTCGTCCATGCCGGCATTCAAGCAGTCTTCGCGGTCTTGCTCCATCGCGTTGGCCGTCAACGCAATGATCGGTATGCGCTTGCTGTTCGACGCCTGCTCACGTTTGCGAATCTCCATCGTCGCTTCAAAGCCGTCCAGCTCTGGCATATGGCAATCCATCAAAATGACATCAAAATCGCGCCCTTGGTGCGCGGCAAGCGCTTCGAGCGCGTCATTGCCATTATTGGCAACGACGACATCGTAACCCTGCAGCCTGTTTAACATGCCAAGTGCTACCGCTTGATTGACGAGGTTGTCTTCCACCAGAAGAATTTTACCGGAGCTCCCAGCGAGCGGCGCGCTTACAATTTCCTCCACGGTGGACGCAACATCGATGGCGTGCGGCTGCCCGCCCAGCATCACCTGCACAAGGCTTTCATAAAGGTCAGATTGACGCACCGGCTTCACCAGGCAGGCATCGATTCCGACCTCGCGCACATGTTTGAGCAAGGCGTGATTTCCGACCGGGGTCAACAGAACGAGACGCACGGCCGCGATCACGGCTTGCTCCTTGATGGATCGCGCAAGATCCAGCGAGTCCTTGCCAGAATATCCCAAATCAATCACGGCGAGATCAAATGGTGCTCCGCGCGTTGCCGCCTGCGCGAGCAGCTCCAGGCCGTGCTCGGCCGTCTCCGCCACGCGAACGTTCATGCCCCAGTTACATACTTGAGAGTGAAGAATGCCACGGCTGATCGCGCTTGATTCAATGATCAGCGTCCGCAAACCGGTCAGCGCGCCCAGCGGTATCTCGTGCGCGGCGTCAAATGACGACTCTTGCTGCTTGTCAAATTTACAAGCAAACCAGAATGTGGAGCCTTCGCCGAGTACAGAGTTGAGCTGAATTTTTCCGCCCATCATTTCCACAAGCTGCCTGCTAATCGCCAAGCCAAGCCCGGAGCCACCGTGCTTGCGCGTGGTGGAGCCATCAGCTTGGGAAAACTCATCAAAAATGCGCGATTGTGCTTCCTCGCTGATACCTACGCCGGTATCAGAAACCTCGAAACGCAGCGTCACCGTTGAATCGGTCTGCTCCACGCCTGCAACGCTAATGACGACCGCGCCGTTCTGCGTGAACTTGATGGCATTTCCCGTCAGGTTGGTCAAGACTTGCCCCAACCTCAACGGGTCGCCCTTAACTCGTGTATTAAGATCGGCGGGGATGCGACAAGCCAGTTCCAGGCCCTTGGCATGTGCGCGCTCCGCGAGAAGGTCAACGATATCTTCGAGCGACTGCCGTACATCCAGATCGACCTGTTCAAGTTCGAGCTTGCCAGCTTCGATTTTTGAAAAATCGAGGACATCATTGATAATCGCGAGCAGGTTTTTCCCGGAGCTTTGCACGGTTTCAGCGTATTTACGCTGAACACTCGAAAGCCCTGTTTCCAGCAGCAGTTCCGTCATGCCAAGCACCCCATTCATGGGCGTGCGAATTTCATGGCTCATACGCGCGAGGAAAGAGCTCTTCGCATGGTTCGCGGCTTCTGCAGCGACGCGCGCCAGTCGCAAGGCCTCCTCGGCGCGTTTGCTTTGGGTCACATCACGCGCAACGGAAATTGTGCCGATAAATTCATTGTTCTCATTGACCAGCGGGGCGACAGCGACCTGCATGTCTATTTCGCTACGGGATTTAGTCAATGCCCTGCTATCGTAGGAAAACCGTTCCCCTGCCGCAAGTCGTTTCATACGTTCACTGACTACGGTCGGATCTGAGTCGTCGATTTTCAGCGTTTGCCCGACGGCTTGATTTTGCGAATAACCAAACATCGCTACAGCACCGGCATTCCAGCTCGTTACAACGCCGGTAAAATCTTCAGTCCAGATCGCTTCGCTGGATTGTTCAACGATAGTCGCCAATAGCCTGTTTTTGGATTCACTCGCGCTAAGCGAGGCAAGCAGGCTTTCAGTATTGTTAGCCATGTTGTTAAACGCTTCTGCAGCCACCCGAACCTCTGTGGAACCCTCGGCGGGTATCCGTACCGCGTGGTCGCCTTGACTGAATCGGTTAGCGCCTTCGGCAAGCATGCGCAACGTGCCAAGATTGCCCCGGAAGATCAACCAGATGAATTGCAGCATCAAGAAGAGTGTTACGCCCAGAATTTGTATCTGCTTGACAAACTGTAGCCATAGCCGGTTCTGCGTCTTTATCGGTGTCATTTTCGCCGACAGCGTGCCATATCCAACGCCACCCGCCGTAACGTCAAGAGTCTCGTCAGCAACCTCGATTGCGGCGATCACGGTGAACCAGCGCGGCGCTTCAAGTTTATCCGGCTGATCTTGGGCGTCGATTTTTCTGCCCTGATTGTCGGTCCACTCAAAACGATCCATCTCGCTTTTGGTCACCTGCTTTTTTAGCAGCTGCTCGATCGCTGCATAGTCGCCAACCAGCGCTTGGTCGGCGACAAGTGGTGCCAGAAAGGCAAGTGTTTCGGTCAGTTCCCGTTTCAGGCGCAAGGAATGCTCTGTCGCCCCATCGGCCACGAACAGAAACGTCTGGACGCTACCACCGACGATGATCGCCAGGCCCACTGCGAACATGAGCCGTGGCACCAGCCCCCATTGCGACCAAAAACCAGATATGCCTGTAAACTTCATTCCCGCCTCCAGCGTCAGTGACGCACCATCCGTTGCTGACTTACTTGACCAGGGTCTGCCGGTAAAACGCCCGGTAATTGTCGTAGTCGCGATTCTCGGCTGCAACAAACCCTAACTCCCCTTTGCTTTTCAGTAGTTCAGCCCGGTCTTCAAGGATTTTCTTTCCTTCAGGATCCTTGGCCATGCCAACGAATGCGTTCCTGACAGCAGCCACTTTTTCAGCAGGCACTTTTGGATTCGCCATGATACAAAGATCCTGATAAACCTCTGAGGTCCAGAGCACGCGGTATTCGAAACCTTCCCTGCGCCCGTAGCGCGCCATGAATGAACTGTTGACACCCGCCGCCGCCACTTTGTCTATCCTTAACTGCGCCGCTGAGGCCTCCTGGTTACCCGTAATTACCACATTTACGTTTACCTTCGCTTTAAGGAGTGCGTCGAGGGGGAGCCAATATCCAGTGAAACCGTCTTTGGACACAAGAGCCACGTCTTTCCCGTTCAGATCCTCCAGAGTTCTTACGGACGATCCCGCAGGCACGACAATTTCTGACTTGATTCCCGGGCCGGCCGGCCGTGCGATCACCTTATTGCCCAGTCGATCCCGATCCGGCGTGAAAAAATGGTTGGTGTAGAGGAAGTCGTAAAGCCCTTTCTCTGCGTTGGCGTTGCCGTCGTGCGAGGTCTTCGCGAGTTTCAGTTCGAGAGGAACGCCGCTTTTTTTGCCCACGTAAGTGAGGACCGGATTCCACTCCTGCGCGGTAAGCGCAACGGTGCGTTGACTCAGCACGTAAAAGCCGAGGGGCTTCTCAGCCGCGAGGGCGCCAGTTGGCGTCGTGAAAACCGCAGCGATCACACTCAGTGATGTAAACATAGCTGCGGCATTGATCAAGCTTCGTGGTTTCATGGCGATTCCTCCAAGTGGCACATTCATCGAAAAGTATTGGCGGGTCATACGCGTTGCGAGTAGTGAAAAAAATGCATCTACAAAATGCAAAAAATTATATTGCGGCCTTGATAAATAACATTGCTCCGCTCAGGACAAGAAGGGCGCCGACAACCTTGAGCATGCCCTCGCTCGTCAAGTCGGTATGCACCTTGTTGCCGCTGTAGAGTCCAAACGCCATCGGCACAAGCGCTGCCAAATACATCAATTGCAGCTTTGTATCACTCAACAGTCCTGCGTAAAAAAACAACCCCAACCGGAACCCGCCGTCAATGGCGATCAGGCAGGAAAAAGTAGCGCGCACGACACTTTTGTCAAACAAACGGCGCGTCAGGTACATGATGTATGTTGGCGAGCCGGCGCCAAACAAAGCACCAGCACCACCACCTATCAACCCCGCAGGAATTGCCCACGTGCGGGACAATTTATCCTTAGCCCTCTCACCAAAAATATTTCGGATGCCGAAAAACATTGTGAATGCGCCAAGCGTAACGAGTATTGGTGTGGTGGGCAGGTGTATCAAGGCGTAGGTGCCGATACAGGCACCAACAATGCCCAGCGGCAAGAGAATTTTGATTTCTCCCCAATCCACCAGATCCCGATTGATCCGTCCCAACGCAATTGACGCCGTAAAATCAAGTGCAAGCACGAGTGGAATCGCAAACTGCAACGGCTGGGAAAGTGCGAGCAGCGGCACCGAGATCAGGCCAGAGCCAAAACCGGTAATGCCGCGGATAAAATAGGCGCTCAGCACGATGCAAAGAACCAAAATCATGTCGACCATTGTCGATTCCTAAAGGTAAAAATCTGGTGTTAAGCGTACCAAATACGGGCAGAATTTACGCTGCATTAAGTCTACAGGATTGCCCTCCCCTGCAAGTGGGCAAGACTCAATTGTTCACAATTTGAAAGTGCCAAAAGAACCAAAACGCGTGACAATATGCCATTCGGTTTACGCCGGACGCGATGTAGACTTGTCACGAAGCGGGGTCGTCACCGATATAGTTTGTCATGCAGCAGCCCTGTCTTAGCAATTAGGCGTAATTTACTACCGAGCAGCGTGCATCCCGTAATCCGCACACTACATTTTTTATTCCAGCGAGCAGGGGAT
This sequence comes from Betaproteobacteria bacterium, assembly GCA_031370095.1. GTDB lineage: Bacteria > Pseudomonadota > Gammaproteobacteria > Burkholderiales > Usitatibacteraceae > UKL13-2. The sequence goes on along the minus strand of JANMPY010000050.1, from coordinate 7,356 downwards.
TTGTATGTCCGTTGAATCCAAAGTCGAAGTCCACCCAATCGGAGCGCTTGGTGCCGAAATCACGGGCATCAATCTCGCACAAATCAGTAAATTTGATATCGAAGCGATCAAGAGCGCATGGTATCGTCATGACGTACTTTTGTTCCGACAGCAGCGACTGACGGATGACGATCTGTTGACATTTTCAAGGAACTTTGGCGCGCTTGACTCACCCCCGAACCAAGGTGCAGGCCGCAAATCTCCAGAGGGTTATCCAGAAGTCTACGTCGTCTCAAACGTGTTGGACGAAACTGGCGAACCGATCGGCGCGCTGGGTGATGGCGAGGCCGCATGGCATACGGATATGAGTTATTCACTCGAACCACCGGATGCATCGATGTTGTATTCGCTTGAAATTCCGGCAGCTGGCGGCGATACCTGGTTCTGTAGCATGAAAGCTGCGCTCGCGCGGATGCCGGCTCAACTTGTTGCGCGCATCCGAAACCTCGATATAAAGCACGATGGCACCTTTGATTCTGGCGGCTATCCGCGTAAAGGCATTACGCCTTCCAACGACCCCAGCACGTCCGTTGGAACCCCGCACCCTGCCATCACTCGGCACCCCGTATCGGGCGACCACGCGCTTTACCTTGGCCGTCGCCGCAACGCTTACATCATGGGCCTCGATGTGGCCGAGTCGGAGCGTCTTCTGGACGAGATTTGGACCTATATCGAATCGGCCGTTTACCAGCACCGCTGGGCGCTAGGCGATCTCGTCCTTTGGGACAACCGCACAACGATGCACCGGCGCGACGCGTTCGACCCCAATTCACGGCGCGTCATGCACCGAACGCAAATCAAGGGCTCTAGCGCGCCGCGTCGGGCCACCTGAATTTTCTAGCACGCGCAGTCTTTGCCGCCGGATTGGACGGTGCGAACGACCGCCAGTTTCTCGGCTTGTCCGGGATTTTGCAGCGACTAGGTTAAAAGTACTGTCTGTTTGATAATCCGGGGTAATGGCAAACTCTTGTCGACTTGCATCACAAAATCGCAAGGCACTTCCCGGATACAGTAAGCTAAATCTTTTTCATTGAACGCCGACTGTTCCGAATCGAAGAACTTCTTTGCCGGCCTTGATGTTCTGATTCTGTTTTGAACATCCTCAAGTTTGACCGTGTTCAAGCCCAGCATATGCCCATGAATATATTCCGCACAGGCCAAGTCATCGTCATCACCGGCGTGTGAGGCGATAACGTTCACTCTGCAGTGCTCTATGCGGATCGCAATCTGTCTGGCGTGAAGTGCAGTTTGTCTTGCGTTGGAAAGACCGGTAACCAGAATTACGTTCGCATTCAGGGCGAGCAGGGTTGCCTTGACCCCGTTAGTAGTTTTTTGCACCAACGACTTGTTCGCAAGGTTGGCCTCTGAAAACGTGTGCGGGGAGTTATCCAGATCAAAACCCGCTATCGGCAAGCCTGCCACCTCGCCAGCCAGTAAATATGCGGGATTTCGATCCCTTAACGCAAAAGCTTCTTCAACAGTGTTCACCAGAAAAATCTCGCGCACGCCACGCAGGAACGCCACGTGACTCACCGTGAACGCACGGATAACATCGATAACGATATTGATATCGGCTGCAGGGTATTCTGCCGCACTGCCCTGAATAATATTCAAATCCATATCACTCATGCAGCGCCCGGACTTTCAATTTTCCGCCATCCACAACTTCATCTGACAACCTCGCGGGTTGGTCGATTGCGGTCAGTAACGAGACCTGTCGCGCCGCGTCGATCAGGGCGCTCAAATGATTCGCGGTCGTTTTGTCGCGTTGCATAATCGCTGCCAGTCGAATTATATAAATTGAACGTGTCGGAGCGGATGCCGAGGCGCAAGGTTTCGAGTCCGACGACATCGCCAAACGCAATGTTGGCCAGGTTGACGTTGGGGCCGATTGATGAAATCAAGCTGGTTTGCAGCATCTTGTTAGGTGCTTCCCAGAGCGCATCAGGCGCACGGAACCTGGACTTGGTAATGCTTGAAACCAGATCCGGTCGCAAATTGCCGTTGGCGTCACAGATGCCGCTTTTGCCCGATTCCCTCGATTCAAGAATGACTTTCGTCGCACCGGCGGCCAGATCACGTTGGATTTCGTCTATCCATCGCGAGATTGGCATGTTGTCAGCTTCGTTGATGTCTTTCTTGCCGACTTCGCTGAAAACGCAAAATTCCTTGGCAAAATCAGCGATATGTCTGGCCTTGTCTTTGCTGGAAATATCCAAGGTTCCATCAGATACTTCCATGACCCTGCAATCGAAACGCTTCAGGAAATCGTAGAACGCATCCAGCTTGTTTTGTGACAGGGCTTTTTCAAAAAGAGTGCCACCGAAATAATATTCCACATTGCTGCCAAGCAGGCACTCGATTTTTTTTTCAATGTCCTTCGTCACCAAAGCCGTACACCAGCCAAATTTTACGTAATCGATGAGATGTGCATTACTCTCGATGACATCGACGAAATATCTTGTGGGAACACCGTTATCTATCAGCGAGTTTATGCCGTGATCTCTGGGCTTGACGCTGCGCTCGGGGGTGTCAAGAAAGTTATTTTTCATGATCTTCAGGGTCCTGTAAAAGCATGCGCGACAAAAATAAGGGTTGGGACGGATCAACCCCCCACTGCCATCCGGCTTTCGTTTCCCAACGCGGGCGCCCCGATCCTCTTTTTATAGCGCTGCGCATGACTAATTGCGCGATCCATGCTCCGAACCGCTCGTTGTCCAGAACTGCCTCGTTGCAGTGTTCGCTAATCGTACCTGCCGACGCAATTCGGGGTCAAGTTAATGGTACGCGCTTGAACAGCGCTCGATGATTCGCCGTGTTGGCTCGTTTTCAACCAAGACGTCGTGAAAAGATGCCGACGGGAGCCCCGCCACTGACGGACGCGGCAAGCCAGCCTGATGTCTTCCAAATAGGCGGGCTTTCAATTTTTTTCACCTAGTCAAAAATTGCGAGGCTAGAACAAAGCACAGGTTTCGCGCGCGCAGCGCGTGGATGCGACCGCGGAGCGCGAAGCGGGGGTTTTGAGTTCCAGAGTGCAATTGAAAACGATAACCGCGACGATTATCAGTTTTTTTTCATCGAATCGAAAAACTGCGAGCGTGGAGCGAAGAGCAGGTTTCGCGCGCGCAGCGCGTGGATGCGACTGCGGAGCGCGAAGCGGGGGTTTTGAGTTCCAGAGTGCAATTGAAAACGATAACCGCGACGATTATCAGTTTTTCTTCATCGAATCGAAAAACTCCCCATTGTTCTTGGTCGCTTTTAGCTTATCAACCAAAAATTCCGTCGCCTCCAGTTCATCCATGCTGTACATCATCTTGCGCAGTACCCAAACTTTTTGCAGCAGCTCCGGCTTGATGAGCAACTCTTCTTTGCGCGTGCCGGAACGATTGACGTTGATCGCAGGATATACGCGCTTTTCAGCGGCGCGGCGGTCAAGGTGGACCTCCATGTTACCGGTGCCTTTGAATTCTTCGTAAATCACGTCGTCCATGCGGCTGCCGGTATCGATCAGCGCAGTTGCGATGATGGTGAGTGAGCCGCCTTCTTCGATATTGCGTGCGGCACCGAAGAAACGTTTTGGTCGCTGCAAGGCATTTGCATCGACGCCACCGGTCAGCACCTTGCCGGACGCCGGTACGACAGTGTTATAGGCGCGTGCCAGACGGGTGATGGAATCGAGCAGGATCACCACATCCTTCTTGTGTTCTACCAGGCGCTTGGCCTTTTCGATCACCATTTCAGCGACCTGCACGTGGCGCGTGGCGGGCTCATCAAACGTCGACGAAACGACTTCACCTTTCACCGTGCGGGTCATTTCAGTTACTTCTTCCGGGCGCTCGTCAATCAATAACACGATGAGCATGACTTCCGGATGGTTGGCCGTGATCGCATGTGCGATGTGTTGCAACATGACGGTCTTGCCGGATTTGGGTGAGGCGACCAGCAAGCCGCGCTGACCCTTGCCGATCGGCGCGATGATGTCGATCACGCGACCGGTGATGTTCTCTTCCGACTTGATGTCGCGTTCAAGCGTGAATGGCTTGTTCGGAAATAGTGGCGTGAGATTTTCGAAAAGAATTTTGTTCTTTGCGTTCTCCGGTGCTTCGCCATTGACCTTGTCAACTTTCACCAGCGCGAAGTAGCGCTCGCCTTCTTTAGGTGTACGAATTTCACCTTCGATGGTGTCGCCGGTATGCAGATTGAAACGGCGAATCTGCGAGGGACTGACGTAAATGTCGTCAGGGCCTGCTAGATAGGAAATGTCGGGGGAGCGCAGAAAGCCGAAGCCGTCCTGCAGCACTTCAAGCGTGCCGTCGCCGAAAATGGCTTCGCCTTTTTTCGCTTGATGTTTTAACAGCGCGAAGATGAGCTCTTGTTTGCGCAGGCGATTCGCGCCTTCGAGTTCGAGCTGGTTTGCCATCTCGACGAGTTCGGAGACGTGCTTTAGTTTTAGTTCGGATAGTTGCATGGCTTTAGTTGTATGAAAAATACGGACGGGAAATGGCCGTGAAACATAGCGCCTCTCCACGCGGGTTTTCCGAGGGATCCCAAGGAAAACCGGGTTTCAACTCACAAGGTTGGGAGGTAGGGCGGAGGAGCTATAGGACACTGCGGGTGACTGCTGGACATCTACGGAATGACAATCAACGCAGATTTCGAAGCAGGATAGGGCGCTGGCGCGCCCTTGTCAATGACTAAATGCGCGACTAAATATTGGCGTCGATAAATGCCGCCAGCTGCGTTTTTGAAAGCGCGCCGACCTTGGTCGCCTCGACGCTACCGTTTTTGAACAGCATCAGGGTCGGAATTCCACGGATGCCGTACTTCGGCGGCGTGGCTTGGTTCTCGTCGATATTCAATTTGGCTACTTTGAGTTTGCCGGCATATTCCTTGGCGAGATCGTCAAGAATGGGCGCGATCATTTTGCAAGGGCCGCACCACTCTGCCCAATAATCAACCAGCACGGGTGTCGTGCTTTGCAGGACTTCGACATCAAACGTGTCATCAGAAACGTAGGTAATTGCATCGCTCATCGGGAACCTCAAGATGGAAAACTTGAACGCATTATGACATTGAACGTCGCATCAGGCTCGCAGCGAGTTCGCTCATGGCTCCGTACTGCTGGTCTGCTAAAATGTAGGACTGGAAGTCGAATTTGAATTTCAAAGGTTGTGTATGACTTACGTTGTGACCGAATCCTGCATCAAGTGCAAATATACCGATTGCGTCGATGTGTGCCCCGTGGATTGTTTCCGCGAAGGGCCGAATATGCTGGTCATCGACCCGGACGAATGTATCGATTGCACCTTGTGCGTGGCCGAGTGCCCGGTTGAGGCGATATTTGCCGAGGACGATGTGCCGGAAAATCAGCGCAAGTTCATTCCGATCAACGCCGAGCTCGCCAAAGGCTGGAAGGCCATCGTTGAACGCAAGCCTGCGCCGGTGGATGCGGATGACTGGACGAAGGTAAAAGACAAGGCGCATTTGCTGGAAAAGTAGGCAGTTGGAAGAAGGAAATAACAGCGGGTATGGTGTGAAATTTCCTTCAGTTCTGGCCGATTCGTTAACGCCACTCAGCATTGAGCAATTACTTCTGTTGCTCTCGAAGGACGAGTACGTCACTGCCACCGTCCTCACGCCCAACCGCCGACTGGCGGCGTATCTAAAAAATCAATTTGATGCGGCGCAACGCAAGGCGGGCCGCGCCGCATGGGCGAGCGCCGACATTATTCCACTCGCCACTTTTTTTGAGCGCAGCTACCGTGCGTTGAATTTGCGCGGTGAAAATCCTGCTCTACGGCAACCGCAACTGCTCGACGCCGCGCAAAGCCAGCTGCTTTGGCAACAAGTGGTGCGCGCGTCCGACGTTGCCAGCCATTTGTTAAGCGTCACGCAAACTGCCAAACAAGCTGGCACTGCGTGGTCGGTCGCGCATGCGTGGGAATTGTTGCCCGCCATGCGCCGGTCCGCGCTGTTTGAGGATGCGTCGGTTTTCCTTGGCTGGGCCGAGCGGTTCGCGCAGCTATGCCGGGAGCGTGGCGTGGTTGACGCAGCGACATTGCCGACGGTCGTGACGCAGTCCATGCAGGCGGGAAATCACGATTGGAATGAAATATTACCGCGCCAAATTTTTACGGTGGGCTTTGATATCGTCACGCCGCAGCACCAACATTTCTTTTCCGCTTGCAGCGCGCTCGGTATCGCGGTGCAGTCAGTTCAGTCTTCGAACGTCGATGCGAAATCACAGTGCAGCCGCGTCGAATTCATATCCGAGGACGCCGAATTGCGCGGCTGTGCGGCATGGGCGCGCCAACGTCTGGCGTTAAATCCGCAAACACACATCGCCATCGTCGTACCCGATCTGCGCGCCAAGCGCAGCGCGTTTGTACGCGCGCTCACCGATGCCTTGCAGCCGATGCAGCGCGCTCAATCGTTGCGTGCGGCGAGTGGCGTTGCAACGAGTTTCAATATATCGCTCGGTCTTGCGTTGAACGAATATGCGTTGGTGTACGACGCGCTTTCGCTGATTGCATTTTCGCAAAACCGTGCGACACCATTCCTTGAGATGAGCGCGTTGTTGCGTTCACCTTTTATCAAAGGTGCCAGCAGCGAAATCGGCCCACGAGCAAGGCTGGATGCGGCTCTCCGCGAAGTGGCTCCATCAGAAATCAGCCTGTTTGCGTTGCAACGGAAATTGAAATTGGCGGGTGTTGCGCACTTGGCGCGCGCGGCGGCCAGCTGTCCGACGTTGGTCAACGTCATTGATCGCGTGGCTAGCCTTGATGTGCCGACAGCTGCGCGCAAACCATCGCCGCGCGATTGGAGTCGGCATTTCGGCCAAGTGCTTCTCGCTTGGGGATTTCCCGGCGACGACACGCTGGATTCGACTGACTATCAGGTATTGGAAAAATTCCGTGATGCCTTGGGAAAGTTAGCGACTCTCGACGCCGTGCAGCCGCGCATGCGTGCAGACGAGGTTTTGAACCACTTGCGCAGCATCGTCGCCGAAACGGTCTTCCAACCTGAGCAGGGCAATGTCGAAGCGCCAATTCAAATCCTCGGCATCCTTGAGTCGGCGGGTCAATCATTTGATGCATTGTGGGTAACGGGTTTACACGAGGATGCCTGGCCACTTGCGGCGCGGCCCAATGCTTTCATTCCGGCCGCGTTGCAGCGATCCGCAGGCGTGACCGAGGCATCCGCTGCGACTTCATTGGCGCTGGATCAACGCATCACCGAAGGCTGGCGTAGCTCTGCTGCGGAAGTTGTCTTTAGTCATGCCGAAACGGGCGACGCCAGCAAGGCGAGCGAGCAGCA
>JANMPY010000031.1:0-4117 GCA_031370095.1 Betaproteobacteria bacterium | reverse complement strand
TAAGATTGAACACGCCGATCTGGCGTTCTTCGTCGATGGAATAAACATCATCAACGACGAAGCAGGTCACAGCGTCAGGCAAAACACCCGCATGTTCCGCAAAGAATTCCGCAGCATTCAGCGCCGAGGGGAACGATTGCGCCAGATGCGATTTGCCGCTGCTTGCCGCCCCCCACAAATAAATTATTTTTGCAGGAGATACGCCAGAAGCCGCATCCAGCAAGGCTTTCAGAGCCTCGCCATTGCGACCTGGAATAAAATTATCGAGCGTGGGTCGAGGCGTGGGAATGAGGTCGAGGATGAGCTGCTTCACACCATTGATTATACCTTTGTGCCCTCACCCCGCAGACCGACAAAATAAAAACGACCGGTGTTGCCACCAGTCGTTTCGGTTATGCTGCAACCGCGGCGGGGTTTAGAACTCGTAGCGGAAGGTCGCCTGAAGCGCCCATTGCGATTCACCGCGCAACTGACGGGTGGTGAAGTCATCAACGTTGCCGACGCTGTAGATGTAGCGACCGGAAGGATCGATGCCGACGACGTTCACGAACGTGCGGCGCTGGCCACCCAAAGAATTGAAATTAATTTCATCGATGCGGCCCCACTTCTTGTTGAGTAAATTACCGACGTTGAATATATCCATGACGAATACCGCCTTGTGCCCCTTGAAAAAACTTGGGAGTTCCTGGCTGATACGCATGTCGATGCTGTTGCTCCACGGCGAGAAATTCTCATTGCGCTGTGTTACGTTGCCGACGTTGCGCGACAGGCCGCCATTGGCGTTAACGATTTTCCAGAAAGCCTCTTCGTTTGTTTTGCTGGTTGCAGTATCTCCTAGAAATACCACGTCTCCAGACCCAAATGCCTTGGGGATATACATCAAGTCATTGCCGGCGATGCCATCACCGTTCGCATCGTTTGCGAAAGTCCAGCTATATGGTTTGCCGGTACGACCTTCGAAGAACATGCCGAACGATGTTTTGTAGCCTTTGATGAAGCTGTGCTGCCAATTGAGCGTGCCGTTGAGGCGGTCTTTCACCAGATATACGGAGTTCCCTTCGTTTGATTCATTAGGGTTCAACGTCGCACGACCACGCCAGTTCGAGTTCGAGGTTGACGAGGTAAGCGGGCTGACTTCGCTGGCCTTCGTGAACGTGTAGGCAAGTGACCAGCTAACTTCTTTCAAGATCCGCCCGCTAAGCGAAAGCGTGACGAGATCGCCGTGCCCGTCGGTGGTTTTAGCCGCGAGAAGCACATCGTTGAAGGCCGGATTGCTGAGTGCGCGCGTGCGATTGTCTACACTGCAGACCGTGCCCGTCGTGATCCGTGAGCCGTCAGGGCGCCAGCAAGCAGGGTTGTAGGCGGTTGGCGTATAAAACAACTGGCGTCCGTCGGAACCGGTGCGCGTGGGGTTGCCCAAATTCAAATGCTGATAGTTGATGCCGCTATTGGTTCTGGTATTCAAATACTCCGCACCGAAGACGATTCCGTACCACGGCAATTCATGTTCGAACGCCAGATTGGCTTTCCAAATCGACGGCTGTCCCAGTCCGGGCTGAAGGAAATCGACGTTTGCCGAAGGCGCTGCACCGGCAAAATTGGTTATCTGATTTGCCGGATCAGGACTGAAAATGCCACCGGTAGCCGGGCACGAGGCAAACCCCAACGTGCCGCAACCGACCAAGCGCGTCGCAACACCGGTATTGGAATAAATGTTGGAAATCCAGACGTTTGCCGCTGCGCCCTGAAACAGGCCAACGCCACCACGCAGTTGCATCGGGCGGGCGCTGTCGAAGGTGTAGTTGAAACCAAAACGCGGCTGCAACAGCTCTTGTCCATCTATGTTGGTGGTGTTGTCCAGTCCGAAGCCACCCGATGCACGCGTGGTGGTTGCGACGATACCGGGTATCGTCGCCGCCGCCGCCGCTGCGTTACGCGCCGGTTTCTGGCTGAGTGCCGGTGTGTCGAGCCTGAGGCCAAACATCAGCGTCAGATTCGGGCTGAAGGTGTAAGTGTCCTGAATGGCGAGACCGTAATTCTTCAGGTTGAAAGTTGATACGGCATCCGACAAAGAGCCACCAGCCTGTAATGGAACCTGAACGGTATATTGCGCAGGGCGTCCGCGGCTGTAGTTCTCCAGCACTGCTGCTTCAATTTGGGCGGCTGTAGCAGTTCCGCAGTTGATCGCACCGAAAGAATAGATGTAAGTAGCACTGCTATTTTGGCAATTAAATGTGTATCGACCCTTGGTGTCTTGCAGGAAGAAATTAAAAATCTTGTTGGCGGTATAGTCGCCAGCGAATTTGATTTCATGTTCGCCCAACGTCCAGTTGGCACCCAGATAAGAATCGAGCGTCTTGGTGTCAAGGATATTGCTGTGGCGGCTTCGCTCGGTACCAAACACCAGATTGCGCGTACCGCTCACAGCGCTTGGCGTGCCAATCGGCGTGCCGCTGAAGCCAAGTGTTATCTCCGGGGTATTGACCGGCGGCTTCGGCTCGCTGTGGTAGTCACGCTGCGAAATTTTCGCCTCGGTCGAGAATGTCGGTGTCCAGTCGGCAAACCACTGCCCCACGACAGTCTTCAAATCCTTGGCTTGATTATGCCAGTTGGAACTCAACGACAATGCCGTCGAGGGCGTGGGAAAGAAGTTATTGAAAATGGGTTCGGCCTGTTCGGTCTTGGTGTAGCGAACACTGGCGCGATGGTTGTTGTTGATGTTCCAGTCCAGCTTGAGCAAGGTGTCTTTAACTTTTAAGTTCAAACCTTGGTCGTCGGCGTCACCGATATTGAGCTTGTACTGGCTGGCGGACAACGCCTGAGCGCTCGCGATCGATGATGGCGTGATGCCGATGATGGTGGACTTCCCACTCCCCAGTGGCCCAAAATCAGGGGCACGCCGCGTGCTTTTCAGATCCTCGTAGCTGGCGAAGAAAAACAATTTGTCTTTGATGATCGGCCCGCCCAGCGTAAAGCCTTTGGTGCTTTCCTCGAACGCGCGTTGGTCGGTATAAATATCGCTGGCGCGGCTGTAGAGTTGGCCGACGTATTTGTCGTCGCGGGTAACGTAGTACACACTGCCCTTAAATTCATTGGTGCCTGACTTGGTGGCGGCGTTGATGTTCGCACCGGTGTAGCCCTTTTGGGTTACGTCGTAGTTGGACACATTGACCTGCACCGACTGGATGGCATCAATCGAAATTGGCTGCTTGACGGTTGGCAGATTATTGGCCTCGAGCCCAAAGGAATCGCTGATTGACACGCCGTCGATGGTGACCGAGTTGAACCGGCTGTTTTGGCCGGCGACAGAAACTTCGCCGCGCTCCTTGTCCGTTTGCGCCACCCGTGGGTCGGTGCGCGCGTAGTCTTGCAGATTGCGTTGAATGGACGCGAATGCATCGAGGTCGGCGCGACTGATACTGGTGCCCGCGCCCATCGCGGTGTTGCTGAATTTATCCGAGCCAACATTTTGGCCGGTCACAACAATCGTTTCGACCGCCTGCGTCGCGCTTCCCAGCTTCGCATCCACGCTTGCCGTTTCGGCGAGCTGCAAAAATACACCTTCGCGCTTTTCGGTCACGCCATCTTTGGTGATGGTAATCGTATACGGACCGCCGACCCGTAAGCCGCGCGCTGAATAGCGTCCTTCGGCATCGGTCGTGGTGGTATTGACGGAGCCTGAATCCTTGTGGAGGATCGTCACTTGTGCGCCGCCTGCGGGCTTACCGTCGATGCCGGTGATACGACCGCCGACAGCGGAGGTGGTGTTCTGTGCCAACACCGGGAGCGTCGCGAGTGCGATGGCGACGCTTAGCGCAATCCTGGAGAGTCCGGTCCGCTGAATTTTTGTCATGTGGTAACCCTGAATAAAGATTTTTGAGTGAATTTTGCGCAAGATTTTTTGCAAACTTTTCCGCAAACGACGGGAATTTGTAGTCGACAAAACAGCAAGCAAAAATGGAATATCCGCTACGTTTATATCGATCCGACTTTGTACCGCGCGATTATGACGGATTCGTGAATGGAAGTGAATTTTGTGCTGACTGTTTAGTCAGGCAAATAACTGTTTTTGCATTAAATACAGTCACTTCAGAATTGCAATCTCGATAAAACATTA
>JANMPY010000019.1:0-8279 GCA_031370095.1 Betaproteobacteria bacterium | reverse complement strand
GTAATTGTTGCGGCCCTTGGCCTTGGCGTCGTACATCGCTACGTCGGCGTGCTTCATCAGTGTTTTTGGATCCGGCCCATCGGTCGGATAAATGCCGATACCAATCGAGCACGACGTGGTCAGGTGATGCGTGTTGATCATAATCGGCGAGGCGAGTGCGGCAATCATTTTTTCGGCCACCTGTTGCGCACCCTCGTGGACGTCCTGATTGCCATTGCCCGGAAGATTTTCCAGAATCACCGCGAATTCATCGCCGCCCAGCCGCGCCACAGTGTCGCTCACGCGCACGCAGGCTGACAGCCTTGCGGCGACGCGCTTTAACAATTCGTCGCCGACATCGTGACCGAGCGAATCGTTGATGGTTTTGAAACGATCAAGATCAATAAACATGAAAGCGAGACCGGCGCGTTTTCGCGCCGCATTGGCCACGCCTTGTTCGAGCCGGTCGTTGACCAGCATGCGGTTCGGCAGGCCCGTGAGCGGGTCGCGGGTGGCGAGGAATTCGACGCGTTCCTCAGCCGATTTCCGCTTGGTGATGTTTGCCGTGGTACCGGTCATGCGCAGCGCATGACCATTGGCGTCGCGTTCGGTGACCTTGCCCTTTGACTGTAACCATACCCATTCTTCGGTCGCGCCGGGCGCGCGGTATTCGCACTGAAAATCCTCGTTGGTGCCATTGGCGGCAGCCATCAGCGCCGCCGCAAAGCGTTCACGGTCGTCAGGATGACTCCACCCCACGACCTCGTCGCGGCGAAATGCGATGCCGCCACGTTCAATTTGCCGCGCACCAAGCAAGGCGAGCCAGTTTTCGCTGAAAAATATCTGATCGTTGGCGAGATTCCAGTCCCAAATGGCCAGCCCCGAGCCTAACAGCGCCAAGTCCAGCCGTTCTTTGGCGCGGCTCATCTCGCGCTCGGTGCGCTTTTGATCGGTGATGTCGCGACCGATGCCAATGCAGTAGCGCTGCCCGTCAATATCGACCGCGCGGCCAAAAAATGAATAAGGAAATATCGCGCCATCCTTGCGGCGCATGCCAGCTTCCATCGCAATTTCTTCGCCGTTCTCAAAAATGCGGCGAATCGCATCGGCAACGACAGCACGATCCTGTTCGCCGATAAAATCGAGTGCGCTCATTTGCTCCAGATCCGTTCTGGAGTGCCCGGTATTGGTGGCAAATCGTTCATTCCAGCGCGCCATTTTTCCGCTTTGCTCAAACATGAAAAACGCGCCGGGCAGACTCGCCACGGCCGCGTCAGAAAAATCTTTTTCGTACCGCACGAGGGCTTCGGCTGCCTTGCGGCTGGCAATCTCGTTTTCAAGCAGCTGTTCGAGATGGGCGAACTCGGTCGTGTGATGAACGACGGATTGTGCGGAAGCAGCATGGCTCGGGGCGCGGACATGTACCGCAAGCCGTTCGCGGCGGGCTTCCAGACGCGCTTGCGCAAGAGCGGCCAGATTTTTCAGCGCCTCCAATTCCCGTGCAACGACTTCCCTCGATACGGTATCGAAAACCGACAAGGCACCCAGCAATTCGCCAGTAGGCGAAAAAATGCCGCAGGCGGCGTAAAAACAAATGTACGGTGGCCCCGCGACCAAAGGATGATCGCGAAACCGTTTGTCGGCCAGCGCATCAGGGATAACAAATAGCGTGGGACGCTGCGGTGTGGCCGTGAAGACGGGCAGATAGAAACAGTGCGTCGGCGCGAGCGCGACAAACGGTAATCCGGTGCGCGCCTTGAACCATTCCTGCGTGATTGGCGATGCGGCATAGCCGCTATTGTTTGACGCGACCGCGCCCGCGCTCACGTTTCTGCGTTCAAAAAAGGAAATCGCTGCCATCGTTGTGCCAAACGCGTCAGCCGCGCGCTGTGCCAGATCGTCGAACGCGCTCTCAGGCGGCGTGCCGAGAATATCGTAACGCGCCAGCCCGACGGCGTCAGAATTCAGGAGATGATCGGGCGCATTCATCAGGGCAGCTTTAGTGGTTTGGATGCCAGAACCAACGGGGAGCGCTATTGTAGCGTGCGCGTCAGCCGATCTCGACGAAAACCGGTGCGTGATCCGACGGTCGTTCGAGTTTGCGTGGTTCAATGTCGATAACGCTTGATGTGCAGCGCGCCGCAATGCCCGGCGTGAGCAGAATATGATCGATGCGCAAACCGAGATTGCGCTTGAAGCCGTTCATCCGGTAATCCCACCAGCTATAACTTTTTTCGGCTTGATCGAACAGCCGAAAACTATCGGTGAGCCCCAAACTGATGAGCGCGCGAAAGGCATCGCGCTCCGGTCCCGAGCAAAGCACCTGACCCTCCCACGCTTTTGGGTCATACACATCGCGATCATCCGGGGCGATATTGTAGTCGCCGAGCAGCGCCACGTCACCGTACTCGGCGATTGCCTCGCGCATGTAGGCGTGCAAGGCGGTGAGCCATTGCAATTTGTATTGATATTTTTCCGAGTCGACCGTTTGCCCGTTCGGAATATAGACGCAAACTACGCGCACGCCTTCGATGGTGGCGGCGATCACGCGTTTTTGATGATCCTCAAAACCGGCGAAGTCTTTACGCACGTCCTCCGGCCGCGCGCGCGAAATGATAGCGACGCCGTTGTAGGTTTTTTGTCCGTTGAAAACCGCGTGATAGCCGATGTCTTCAAAGGCTTCGAGCGGAAATTTTGCGTCTTCCATTTTTAATTCCTGAAGACACAAGGCATCCGGCTGATGGGTTTTCAGCCACTCGACGACGTGCGGCAGTCGCACGTTGAGCGAATTGACGTTCCAGGCGGCGAGCTTCAAATTTATTGTACCGATGCAGGCGGCGATGCCTTTGGAGCGGCCCTGGCGGTACCTTGCCGCAGATTCGGATTAAAGCGCGGGTATCCTGCCGCAGTAAGCGCGGTCGTCCAGCCGCCTTCCTCATATCCTTGCAGCGTGTTTGCGCCGATTGTAAGCGTGGGCACCTGTAACGCACCAACCAGCGCCTTCAGTGCCGTGGCTGCGTCCGGATCAGACGCAGGATTTTTTTCAGTGAAGGGAATGCCGCGCCGGGCAAGTAATGCCTTGGCCTCATTACACGCTTCGCCGCAATTATTGGCGTACAGCGTGACTGGATTATTTTTCACAGCCGTTGCCACGGCGAATGGCATCGCCTCCTGCTCGATCACGCTATCGTTGATTTTTTTTGTCTGGACGTTTTTCACTTCAGTCGGTGAAGGCAAGGTATCGCCGTAATGTACCTTGCCGTCTTTGTCGACCCAGCGAAAAATCTCCTGCGCATTTGCAGTTGCCGCAATTACCAGGGACAACGCAAAAAATCCGCGCGCAACACGGTGGGTAAAAAATATTGTGGCAGCGAGTCTCATGCGACCTCCTCCTGGCTTGGATGCGGCAGCGACGCGATAATCACGCCGCTATCTTCATTCCATTATGCCGCAACAGCGCATCCATCTCGGGCGTGCGACCACGAAACGCAGTGAACGAGGCCAGCGCAGGGCGGCTGCCGCCGCGACCCAACACTTCGCGACGAAAGCGTGCGCCGGTTTCGGGGCTGAGTACACCCGTTTCTTCGAACGCTGCGTAAGCATCGGCCGATAATACCTCGGCCCATTTATAGCTGTAGTAGCCCGCCGCGTAGCCGCCGCCAAAAATGTGGCCGAAGGCATGCGTGCTGCGGTTGAAGTCGGGATATTTCATCACGGCCACTTGCGCACGAACGCTTGCCGTGAGCACTTGCAGATCATCAATGCCGGCATCAAATCCTGCGTGCAGGCGCATGTCGAGCAGGCCGAATTCCAGTTGACGCACGAACTGCATGCCAGCCTGGAAATTTTTCGCCGCGATCATTTTGTCGAATAACTCTCTGGGCAATGTCGCACCGCTTTCAACGTGCCTCGTCATGTGAGTAAGCACTTCCCACTCCCAGCAGAAATTTTCCATGAACTGGCTCGGCAGCTCCACCGCGTCCCACTCCACGCCGTTGATGCCGGAGACGGAAAGTTCATCGACTTCGGTCAGCAACTGGTGCAGGCCGTGGCCGAATTCATGGAACAGCGTGATCACTTCGTCAAACGTAAAAAGCGCCGGTTTGTCGCCGACTGGTGCTGAAAAATTACAGGTGAGATACGCCACCGGGTGCTGGATGCAGTCGTGTTTGCGACGGCGATTAATGGCGTCATCCATCCAAGCGCCGCCGCGCTTGGCGTCGCGCGCGTAGAGATCGAGATAAAACTGCCCGACCATGCCGCCTGACTTGTCGACGAGATCGAAAAAACGCGCATCCGGATGCCAAGTGTCAGCGCGTGACGGTTTCACGGTCAAGCCATAGAGCGAATCGATGACGCGAAATAATCCGGCGAGCACTTGCGTTTCCGGAAAATATTGCTTCACGTCGTTATCGGAAAAGGCGTAGCGCTGCTCGCGCAATTTTTCGGAAACATACGACACATCCCACGCCTCAACCTGAGCCAGGTTGAGCTCGCTCTGCGCAAAGCGGGTCAATTCCTGCCAATCCTGCACTGCGAAGGGCTTGGATTTTGTAACCATGTCATCAATAAAGGCGATGACCTCGGCAGGTGTTTCGGCCATTTTGGTTGCGAGCGAAACCTCGGCGTAGTTTTTGTAGCCCAACAGCGATGCGGTCTCGGCGCGCAATTGCAGAATGCGCTTGATCGCGTCGCTGTTATTGAGTTTTTCATCGGCACCGAGCTCGGAGGCGCGCGTGACGTAGGCGCGATACAGGCGCTCGCGCAATCCCCGATTGCTTGTGTACTGCATCACGGGCCAGTAGCACGGCTGAAGCAATGTGATCTTCCAGCCGGGCTTGCCGTCTTTTGCGGCGGCCTCACGTGCAACCGCTTTCACGTCATCGGGTATGCCGGCGAGCTCATTTTCATCATTCACAAAATACGCAAAGCCGTTGGTGGCGTCGAGTACGTTGTCGTTAAAGGTCGCAGTCAAGGTCGAGAGCTCTTCCTGAATCACTTTGAAGCGCGCCTTTTTGTCGACGGCCAATTCCGCGCCGCCCAGACGGAAATCGCGCACTTCATTGTCAAGCACCTTATTCTGCGCGGCGTTCAGACCCAAAGTGCCTGAAGACGCGCGTATTTGCTTGTATCTGGCAAACAGGCGCTCGTCCTGCGATAGCGAAGTCCAGAATGCCGTCACGGTGGGCAGCATGCCGTTGTAGGCCTCGCGCAATTCGGGCGAATTCAGCACGGCATTCAAATGCCCGACCACATTCCACGCGCGCGACAAACGCTCGGTCACATCATCGAGCGGCGTGACAAAATTTTCCCAGGTCGGTGGCACCTCAGCTGTGGCAATTGCCGCAACGGTCGCCTCTGCATCATTGATCAATTGCGCAACGGCAGGCTTGATATGCGCGGGTGTGATGGCGGAAAAACGTGGGAGGGTGGAAAAATCCAGCAATGGGTTCATGGCGAATCACGATACAAATGGCGCGGCAAAAGCCGAAAGAAGAATCGCATTATAAAACCTGCACCGCGCAATAAACTTGCCGCGCGCGGCGGCTAAGCTTGGAAAACCAGCCTGCCTTCAATCAGCGTATGCGACACGCGACCCTCCAACTCGCGTCGCAGATATGGCGAATTTTTGCCCTGGCTGCGCAGTGTTTGCGCGGTCACCGCCCAGAACGCGCGGGGGTCGAAAATGCAAATGTCGGCCGCCTGTCCAACCTTAAGCGCACCCGCTGGCAGCGCCAGCAGACGCGCCGGGTCAGCGCTGATTTTTTTCAGCGCAAGCGGTATTGTCACGTTGGCCGCAGCGGCCCATTTGAGCGTCAAGGGCAGCAATAATTCGAGTCCGGTCGAGCCCGGCAGCGCTTCACCGAACGGCACGTTCTTGGCATCGTCATCGTGCGGGGTGTGATCCGAACAAATCGCATCAATGGTGCCATCGATCACCGCGCGCGACAGCGCATCACGATCCGTGGGGCTGCGCAGCGGCGGGGCGAATCGATATTGCGAATCAAAGTAGCCGATGTCGCGATCCGTCAGCAGCAGGTGGTGAATGCCGACGTCGCAAGTGATCGGCAGTCCATCCGCTTTGGCGGCGCGCACGGCGTCGACGCCCAAGCGGCTGGAGAGCCGCGCCAGATGGACGTTTGCGCCGGTTTCACGCATGAGAATCGTGATGGTCGCAATCGCAACCGTTTCTGCGCTAACCGGAATGCCGCCCAAGCCCAGGCGCGTGGCGACTTCGCCGTCGTGTGCGATGCCGCTGTTGGACAGATGAAAATCCTCGGCGCGCAACCAGACGGTGTAGCCGTAAGTCGCGGCGTACTGCATCGCGCGCAGTAAGGTGTTGGTATTGATGATGGGCGCATCGGCATTAAAAAATCCGACGCATCCTGCCTCGGTCAATTCGACCATCTCGCTTAAACGCTCGCCCTTCAAACCGAGGGTCAGCGCACCGAGCGGATAGACGCGCGTTTGATGCAACGCGTCGGCGCGGCGTTTCAACATTTCCACCAACCCCGGCTCATCGAGTACCGGATCGGTATCGGGCGGACACACCAGCGACGTGACCCCGCCCGCGACGGCGGCGAGCATTTCACTCTCGAGTGTTGCCTTGTGCTCAAAGCCCGGCTCGCGCAGCCTTGCTGACAAATCGACCAAGCCGGGACAAACAATTTTGCCCGCTGCGTCAATTATCTTGTCGGCTTTGAAGTCGGCTGGTGCCGCATTGATACCAATAATTTTTCCGCCAGCGATATAGAGCGATTGCACTGAGTCTAGCTTGGCGGCAGCATCGATCAAGCGCCCGTTGTTGATCTGGATTTTCATGCGCCCACCACCGTTGCCATTACCGCCATGCGCACGGCAATACCGAATGTCACCTGCGGCAATATCACGCTCTGCCGACCGTCGGCCACCGGCGAATCGATTTCCACGCCACGGTTCATCGGCCCCGGATGCATGACAATGGCGTCCGGTTTTGCGCGTGCGAGTTTTTCGGCAGTGAGGCCGTAGCTTTTGAAAAATTCATGCGCGCTTGGCAGCAGTGCGCCATTCATGCGCTCGTTTTGCAGGCGCAACATGATGATGACATCGCAGCCATCCAGCCCGCGCGCCATGTCGTGAAACACCGACACGCCCATTCGCGCAGCATCGGTCGGTACCAGCGTTTTCGGGCCGATCACGCGCACGTCGGGACAGCCAAGCGTGGTCAGCGCGTGGATGTCGGAGCGCGCCACGCGCGAATGCAGCACGTCACCGACGATGGCGACGCTCAAATTATGAAATGATTTTTTGTAGTGGCGAATCGTGTACATGTCGAGCAAGCCCTGCGTCGGATGCGCATGCCGACCGTCGCCGGCATTGATGACTGCGATGCCGGGTTTCACGTGCTGCGCAATCAAATGCGCCGCCCCGGCCTCGGCGTGCCGCACCACGAACATGTCGGCATTCATCGCCGCCAGATTGTCGACCGTGTCGAGCAGCGACTCACCTTTGGTGGTCGAGGAGGCGTTGATGTTGAGATTGATCACGTCGGCAGACAGGCGCTTGGCGGCGATCTCGAAGGTGGTACGGGTGCGGGTGGAGTTTTCAAAAAAAAGATTGAACACCGATTTGCCGCGCAGGATCGGCACTTTTTTTACTTCACGATCACCGACGCTCACAAATTGATCTGCAGTCTCCAGCAAGCCTTCGATCAAATTTTTTGGCAGACCCTCGGTCGTCAGCAGATGCTTCAGTTTTCCGTCAGCGGTGAGTTGGGGATTGAATGTCAGCGCCATTATGGTTTCTTCAAAATGTCTTTTGTCCGCACGTCAAACCGCAAATGATTATCGTCGTTCGTCAACACCAACTCCTGCGCCGCGTCGAGCGTCATGCTCGCACCGACGTAATCAGCCGCAAACGGCAGCTCGCGCAGCCCGCGATCCACCAGCACTGCAAGCTTCACACTCGCAGGGCGGCCAAAATCGAACAACTCGTTCAATGCGGCGCGCAAGGTGCGGCCGGTGTAGAGCACATCATCGACCAAAAGAATGTGCCGCCCATTAATATCAATCGGCATGTCAGTGGATTTTTTCTGCGGATGCAATCCGATCTTGCCGAAATCATCGCGATGCAAAGTGACGGCGAGTGCGCCAAGCGGTAGCCCGACGTTAAGCATTTGGTGCAGCCGGGATGCGACCCACACGCCGCCGCTGTGGATGCCGACCACGGCGGTGTCAGCGGGAAGCGTGCCGATTTTGGTGGCCAGTGCTGTGAGGAGTTGTTCGGCATCAAGCTGCATGGCGATTTCTTTCATCCAGATA
>JANMPY010000573.1:0-1526 GCA_031370095.1 Betaproteobacteria bacterium | reverse complement strand
CAAGCAACCCGCGGGCGCACCGCCGCTGGAAGCAAGCTGATGCGATTCGTGCTTTTTTTGCTTTGGTGTCTGCGCTGGCTGCCGCGCCGCTGGGTGGTGGTATTGGGCCGCCGTGTAGGGACGCTGTTGTTCCATTGGGGCAGAAAACGCGTTACGCTGATCAACCTTGAATTGTGTTTTCCGTCGATGACCGACCTCGAGCGCGAACGTATCGGTCGTGGCGTATTTCAAAATCTCGCTCGCGCAACTTTGGAGCTCGGTCGTGTCTGGTACAGCCCGCTTGACGACGCGCTATCCAACATCAAGCTTGTAGACAAACACCATTTCGACCTATGGCGTGGCAAGACGCCGGTGATCGTGCTGGCACCGCACTTCGTTGGGCTGGATATGGGTGGCACCCGATTTTCGCAAGAATATCCGGAGGCTTTTTCGATGTACTCCGCGCAAAAAAATAAAGTGTTCGATCAGGCGCTGCGCCGCGCGCGCCAGCGATTCAACAATGCGACGCTCATTACCCGCCAGCAAGGGCTTCGACCGGTGTTGAAAGCGCTCAAGGAAAAACGCGCTTTTTATTATTTGCCTGATATGGACTTCGGTGCCAAGGATGCGGTGTTTGTCGATTTTTTTGGCGTCAAAACGGCCACAGTGACAGCCATGTCGCGTCTCGCGCAAATTAGCGGTGCCAAAATTATTCCGCTGGTGACGCGCCAGACTGTTGACGGCTATGAGGCGCGCTTCTACCCGGCATGGGAAGATTTTCCAACGGATAGTCCAGAGGCCGACGCGCGGCGCTTGAATGCATTTATTGAGGAGCGCGTGGTTGAAATGCCGGATCAATATTTCTGGGTGCATAAGCGCTTCAAGACGCGTCCGCCGGGCGAGCCTTCGCCATACATTTGAACTGCACGTTGCTGCTAAAATAACCAATGGCTTTCTTTCACATCTTCATTCACGGCGAACACTTTCTGCTCAATCGCGGCGATAAAGAAGAGTGGCTAAGTTTTTTCAAGAACGTCTATGTCGAAGCAGATACGGCGGATGAGGCTGAAGGGTTTGCAATCCAGCGCGTGGTAACAGATGCTGGCTTTCGTGCGTCGGTGAAAAATACTGCCGACAAACCACCGACGCTAAGCATCGCCGAGACCAACCCGATAGAAAAAAATCCTGCACTCACTGATAGCGACTTCCAGTATTTTGCGGATGACGCGCCGCATGGGTAGCGCGCAACGCTGATGCGCCTCAAATTCACCAAGATGCACGGACAGGGCAACGATTTCGTGATGCTCAACGGCATCGCACAGAAAATTTCACTCTCGCCCGGGCAAATTCAAAAAATAGCGGACCGGCATTTTGGTGTTGGCTGCGATCAGATCTTGCTGGTCGAAGCGCCGACGCGCCACGACACCGATTTTCGTTATCGCATTTTTAACGCTGACGGCGGCGAGGTGGAGCAATGCGGCAACGGCGCGCGCTGTTTCGCCCACTTCGTGCGCGATCAGGATCTGACCGACAAAACCGAGCTGCGT
>JANMPY010000113.1:0-2046 GCA_031370095.1 Betaproteobacteria bacterium | reverse complement strand
GTGGTTTTGCCGGAGCCGGTGGGGCCGGTGACGAGGATGATGCCGTGCGGTTGCTGGATCAGGTGATCGAGTCGGCCAAGCGTGGAGGCCGGCATCCCGAGCCCGTCGAGCGTGAGCCGTCCGGCCTGTTTGTCGAGCAGGCGCATCACCACGCGCTCCCCATGACCCGTCGGCAGCGTCGAGACGCGCACGTCCACCGGTCGGCCGGCGATGCGCAACATGATGCGGCCATCCTGCGGCAAACGTTTTTCGGCGATGTCGAGTTCGGCCATGACTTTTACGCGCGACACCATCGCCGCGTGCAAGGAACGTTTCGGCTCGACCACGTCGCGCAGTGCGCCATCGACACGGAATCGCACCAATGAGCGGCGCTCGAAAATTTCCAGATGAATGTCGGATGCGTTCTCGCGCACGCCTTGCGTAAGCAACGCATTAATGAGCTTGATGATCGGCGCATCGTTTTCGGTTTCGAGCAGATCGGTGATTTCCGGCAACGACTGCGTGAGCTGTGCCAAGTCGGCGGCGTTCTCGATATTGCTGGCGATTTCCTGAACCGCGTCGTCCGTGCCGAGTTCGTTCGCCGAGGCGGTGTAGGCGCGGGCGAGGCGGGCGTTGAATTCCGGCTGCGAAAGTAGTACGTGCTTTAACGCCTTGCCGGTCATGCGGCGCACTTCGGCGAGTGTCGCCGAGGCTGGGTCTGGTGCCAGCCACACTTCGATTTCGTCGTTGATTTGCCGCGCGGTGATGACGCCTTTGGCTTTGGCGAAATGGTAGGGCAACTTCGCCACGATCGCCGGGTCGGCGGACTCAATCGCATCGCGTTGTTTGGCGTCGGAGGAGCCCATGATTACTTGGCAGTTGGTGCAGGCGGTGGCGTGCTGGTCGATGGTGTTGCGGGCAATTGCGGCCCCCCCGTCGGCTGCAGCAGGGACGATTCGTTGTCACGCAACACTGCACCTTGTTCGTTGCGAATGTAATCGTAGCGTTCGCCCGTCAGCTGGTTCGCCGCCTTGCCATCGCGCAACACGTAGGGTCGCAGGAAAACCATCAGGTTGGTTTTATCGCGATTCTTGGTTTGATATTTGAACAAATTTCCGATGAACGGAATATCACCCAGCAACGGCACTTTGCTGTCGTTATTTTTGCTGTCGTCCAATATCAAGCCGCCGATGACCACCATCTGGCCGTCATCGACCAGCACGGTATTTTCTACAGAGCGTTTGTTGGTGATGAGGTCGACCGACTTCACTGCGGTGGAGGTCGGCACCACGCTGGACACCTCAAGGAAAACTTTGAGCTTCACCGTGCCGCCTTCGGCGACTTGCGGCGTCACCTTGAGTGTCAAGCCAATGTCGCGGCGCTCGACGGTTTGAAATGGATTGGTCGAGCCGGTAGAGGTCTGCGTAAAACTACCGGTCACAAACGGGACATTTTGCCCGGCAACGATTTTCCCCTCTTCATTATCGAGCGTCAGAATATTTGGCGTGGATAGTACGTTACCTTTTTGATCGGCCTCCAGCTCGCGCGCCAGCGCGCCGAGATTCAACACTTCACCAGCGACACCGGGGATTTTGAGTGTGCCGCGCACGATGCCGATGTTGAGCCCGGCATTCACGCCGCTGATATTGCCCGCCGCGCCGATGATGTTGGTGCCCGCGCCGCCGAAATTGGTGCCGCCAATGACTTGCGAGCCGCCGCGATTGATGCCGGACAAATCCTGCCACTGAATGCCGAATTCGGATTGCACCGATGCGCTGACCTCAACGACGAGCGCTTCGACATATACCTGCGCGCGTCGTGCGTCGAGCTTGTCGATGACGGTACGCATGGCATTGTAGGCATGGTCCGGCGCCACGATGACGAGCGAATTGGTCGACGCGTAAGCCTGAATGCTGCTGGAGATCGGGCTGGAAGCCGCACCAGTGCTAGTGCCTGGCGTGGTGCCCGTGGTGCTGGCGACGGTTGTGGTCGCGGCGAGCGCACTTGCACCGCTTGAGCCTGAGAGCAAACCGCGCAGCGTCTCAACCACTTTCACAGCCTCCGCAT
>JANMPY010000493.1:0-5696 GCA_031370095.1 Betaproteobacteria bacterium | reverse complement strand
GGTGCTTTAACAGTCCCTGCCTGGCCATCTCCCAGGGCATGTCTTCCGGATGTACAACCTTGGCACGCTTGGCGTTGCGTGCCGGTGCGGTGGCCGCGTCTTCCAGCAGCCCTTGATACAAAGGACGGTTTTCCGTCCCCTTCTTCCATGCTTTCGATTCGCCCCACGACATGATGTGTCTCCAATTGGTAACGCCGCGCGCGGCGCGAAAATCAGTTTTCGTGATTTAGATTAGTTTCGAAATGGCGCGGTACAAAACCTACGCCTCCGGGAGTAGGCTCGGTCGGACGCGGAATCACCGATTTCTGGAACAGCAGATTCATGAACATCATCATGGGTTTCGGCTTCATCACCAAAGCGCGAGCAGGCTTCACCGGATCATCATTGAAATGCTGATGCACGCAGTTGTTGTGGACGATTGCCACGTCACCGGCCTTCCAGTCGTAACGAATGCCATCGTGAATCTCGTGACCGACGCCATCGAGAATATAGAACGCGGCCTCGTTGACGTGGCCATGCTTCTGCGTGCGGCCTCCCGGCGCATATTCTTCAAGATGCACGTGAAGGGTCTGCGTGTATCCATCGACCGGTTCAATGAAGTGTTTGCTGAACGACTGCGGTCCGTCATTGAACAGCAAATCCTTGCCTTTGATGACGCGGGGCATTGAACGCAGGCGCGTCAGTTCGTCTTTGAGGTTGTAAGGTCCGGCAATCCCACGCAGAAAAACCCGATCTTTTTTGCTGTTGTAATGTGATTCTTTTCCCATCTCGATTCCTTATTGGCTAACGCGATTACTTGGATTGCTTGGTGATAATTTCGGTGTATAGCTTGCTCCACTTCGCATCTTCGTCGAGGGAGATTTTCACATCGACAAATTTGAGCGGAACCTTGGTGAGTGGCGAATCAATTTTCTTGCTGGTCGGCACGAAATCGCGCTGAAGAAAAATCTGTTGCGCATCCGTTATGCAGAACTCATAGAACAGCACTGCTGCGTTGGGATGCGGCGACTTGCGAGCCACACCGATGCCGTTGGGCCGCGCAATCGCGTTCTTGCCGATAACGAACCAGTCGATGGGTGCGCCTTTGTTTTTTAGTTGTTCTGCCTTGTAGTTGTAAACCGTCAGCGCTAGAGGAACTTCACCTGACGCGACCAGATTGGTGAGCAAGGTGTGTCCTTTGCGCACCGACAATCCGTTGGCCGCCACAATATCGCGGAACAACTTCAGCCCCGCCTCCTCGCCAATGTCCGAGATAACGCCGGCAAACCAGTCCGCGTCCTCGGCCTCGATACCAAGCTTGCCTTTCCACTTTGGATTGAGCAAGTCCTGATAAGTTTTTGGCAGATCTTCTTTCTTGATCAGCTTTGGATTGTAGGCGGCCGAAAAAATATTGATGCGCGTACTTACCCATTCGCCATGCGGCAGAATCGCCTGCGGGATAAGGTCGGCAAGATGCGGCGAATTCACTACTTGCAGTAATTTCTCGCGATGCAAAGCCTCGAGTTCAGGGCCATTGGTTTCATACACATCGGCGTCAAAGCGATTGCCGCGCGCTTCTGTGATGCCGCGTCCCAAAACCTTTTCAGAACTCGCGCGCCACACCTTGGCTTTGATGCCATATTTTTTTTCAAATGCCGCGGTGAGCGCGGTCATGTCGTCAGAGGGCGCAGAGGTATAAATCGTGATTTCGCCTTCTTTCCTGGCACCATCAATCAGCTTTTGCATCCGGTCAGCACCGGTGTAGGTCGCGATAGCAGCGGAAGGCTGCGGGTCTGCCGCAATTGCCGGCGCGCCAATCATCCCGGCAAACATAACTGCACCTGCGACGAGTAGCCGACGACCGGAAAAAATGGATTGATGAATACTGAACATAAACAACCTCTCAAAAATGGGTAACACGGCGATCAAGTCGTGAACAGCCGCGACTTGCGAAGACAGGAACGTATTACTGCGTATCTTTGCTGACAGGCTTTCCCTTGAGGAAAAGCTCGGACCATAATTTGTCCCACTTGTCGCCTTCGTCGAGCACGATTACCGGATCGATCATCACAAATTTAAAATCATTAAGCTTGGATTTAACCAACTTGCTGGCTGGAACGCGATTGCGTGCCTTGAGTAATTCCTGACCTTCCTGCGACAACATGAAATCAACGAACAACATTGCTGCATGCGGATTCGGCGCACGATTGGAAACGCCGATGGAATTGGGACGCCCGAAAGTCGGCAGCAAAGGTTTCCACTTGATCGGGGCACCTTTTTCAATCAGGCGCTCTGCGTTGTGGTTGTAGACAGCAGCCGCAAGCGGAATCTCGCCCGAAGCCACCAGCTCGGCAATAAGAGTATGTCCCGTGCGCATCTCCGGCTTGCCTTCTGCGAGCTTCCTGAAGTACGCCACACCTTTGGTTTCACCCATTCCCTTGACAACAGCGCCGAACCAGTCGGTGTCGCCTGATTCCAGGCCAATCTTTCCCGCCCAGCGTGGGTGAAGCAAATCCTCGTAGGTATTCGGTACGTCCTCGGGCTTCACCAGATTGGTGTTGTAGGCAATCGTAAAAAAATTGAAGCGATCCGGGATCCATTGGCGATGCGCAGGAATGGTCTCCGGTGGAATATCCTTGATTCCCGGACTAAAAAAATCAGCGAGCAACTTCTCCCGATACAGAATTTCCATTTCGGGGCCGTTGGTCTCGTATACATCTGCGGAATATCTGTTTGCGCGCGTTTCAGTCAGCGATCGCTGAATGACCTTCTCGCTGCTGGCGCGCCACAACACCGTTTTGATGCCGTATTTTTTTTCAAACGCTTCGGTAATCGGTACCGAGTCCTTCAAATTCAGCGAGGTATATACCACCACCTTGCCTTCTTTTTTCGCGTTCTCAATCAGCTTTTTTTCGCGATCAGCCCCCTGGTACATGAATACTTCCAGCGAATTGATCTTGCCCTGCGAAAATGCCGTAGCGGAAAACATCAGCGCGACCACGCCGAACCCGCAGATCAAGCGTCGTGCGGCTTTCCTATAAGCTATCGTTAACATTCCACCTCCTCGGCTTTGTGTTCTCGCCACTGCATCGCGGTCGGACCACATGTTGTTTTCCCTGACTCACCAACTCCGGGTAGAACTGTTCTGGAGGGCAAAATAAAAGGGCACCGCGCAAGGCGGCGCCGCAATCATGCATTCCGTAGAACGACGTATGCTTAGAACGCGTGCTGCACACCCACCGCCAGTTGCGAGATGTCTGATCCGCTGGATGGATCACCGCTGGCCAGATTGTTATAGCGGGCCGCAAAGCCGTTGTACACCTTCGCATACATCGCAAACATCGACGAACGCTTGGAAAAATTGTAGCGGCTGCCGACAGACACCTGCGCGCCTCGCAATCCAGTGGTGGTGCAAACCGCACCGCCCACCAGAGAGCAATTGCCTTCGCGTGATTGGGCAAAAGCAGCCGCAAACTCCCATTTACCCGCGCTGTGTGCTAGAGCAACGTTGTAAGCGTTATGCTTGTAACTGCTGAACCTGCCCACCAGGCCGCCGGATTCTTTGTACTCGGTGGTAGCGTAATTGGCCTCGACCGTTGTATTGCCGAATGTATATGAACCGGTCAAGCGAACCGACTTGTCCTTGGAGTTGGCGCTCAGATTAGCGAAATTCGACAAGGCTGCAGGTGCGTTTCTTGAACCACCAAACAAATCATTGTGGATTTCGTAGCCAATGGCAACAAAGAAAGGCGACTTTTTGCCACCGTATCTCGCGCCTACGGAGACCACATCCGCATTGCGGGTGCTTGTCTTCAATTCATCCGGTGAATATCCTGCCGAGAATTCGAAATTGCCCAACTCTGGCGAATCGTAGACGATGCTATTGGCGCGTCGTAAATGGAAGCTCCCCGACGAACTTGTACCGAAACCGAGCTTGGCGATAATGTTGCTGTTGGAGACAAAGTTGCCGCTGGAGACACCGAGGAAACTTAGCGTGTCGCCATAGTTCTTGTATACGGTATCCATATTGCCGAGTTTGACGCTGCCAAAGCCGCCGCGTATTCCAACAAAGGAATCGCGCGTTCCAAAAGTACCGCCGCCAACGTCCACCGGGATCGTTGACTCGATCTGGAAAAATGCTTCAAGACCGCCACCCAAATTTTCCTTGCCGCGAAAACCAAGTCGGGAATTGGAGGCTTGCACTTCGCTGTGCGTAAACAACTCAGCGCCACCGGGCGCACCGCTCAGTGTGTTGCGCGGTCCGGTCGTCGCGGTGGCACCGCTGGATTTGATGAAGGTATATTGAGGATAGAGACGGCCATAAATGGTGATCGGAGAAGCATCCTGGGCACTTGCCAGTAATGGTGCACCGCAAGCCCCTGCAACTATTACAGCCAGCATTTTTTTTGTATTCACCGCTATTCTCCTCGAGAGTTAATTTTTTTAGGATTTATTAAAAATAATTACGACTGCGTTGGAGCGAAATCCAACTGCAAAACAGGCTCCGTCACATTTAAATATATGTTCCTTCAGATGGAACGCCGGTCTTCCTGATGGATAGATGTAACGCAACGTAACAGCACGTCCGCACGCTGTCAAGCATCGTTCCGCCATGGCGAACTCAAGCTGCCTTCGGCGGCAAATCTGCGAGTTCCGCTTGATACGCTTCCGCCATTTTGGGCGACATATTGTGCCGCGACAATGCATTTGCAAAGAGCGTTCTCACCACCGGGCTTTCGTCGGCATAATCGATCTGGTCGCCACCGATGCGTTTGCTGATCCATGCCTTCGGTACCCCCTGCTCATTACGAATTGAAACGACCTCATGCTTGAACGCCAGATAGCGCGCTGGAGTCGTGCCCGTATTGAAATGCTGGTGGAACCACATATTAGGGGGCACGATCATCGATCCCAATTGCCATTCGAATCGCTGCGGTTCGCCGCCCTCCGGCCACATCAGGCTGTAGCCCTCGCCGGAAAGAATAATGACGTGTGCGCCAGGACCGTGGCAGTGCCCTTTTTTGTATGTACAGATGGGGAATTGCGAGATATGGCAATTCATCGAACCTTTGGCCAAATTAAAACGAATGTGCCCACCACCGGCACCGCGTTCCTTGGCGCTGATCAACGGGAGGTTGACCGCATCGGCGACGAAGTTGGTATCGAGCAACAAACCTTTCTGCTCACCCTTGCCGCTGAAGTAGTCAGGTTCACCCGAAAAACGGTTCTTGAAGTCGTATTTCGTGTTGAACACAAATTCGATATCTTCATACAGGTTCACAACGGGTGGCGCATTGGTCACCGCCACAAAGCGGGCTGCTTCCTTGCCGGATCCATTGAAGTGCTGGTGCCAGGCATTGAGCGGGATCGCAAACAGTGCGCCAGCCTTCCACTCGAAAGTGATCCGTTGGCCAGCGTCATTCCAGACTGTGGTGGAACCGCCGCCCTTGAGTACGTAGATCATTTCTTCAAACAACTGGCGCTGTGGTGCCAAGTTCTTGCCGGGCGATATTTCGCATACATAGCAGTCATTCGACGTACGCGACGCGTCGTGATTG
Source organism: Betaproteobacteria bacterium (assembly GCA_031370095.1). GTDB lineage: Bacteria > Pseudomonadota > Gammaproteobacteria > Burkholderiales > Usitatibacteraceae > UKL13-2. Next base: position 159 of record JANMPY010000493.1, on the reverse strand, counting down.
AGGTAAACACCGCTGCCACCACGGCGCGCCCAAGGCTTGAGTTCAACGGTATGCAGGCTCGGTACGTAAAACGAACTAATGATGTCGAGTCCTTCGTTCTTGACCCAGCGCGTATACGGTGTTTCCTTTTCGGTTGCGAATTTGCTCGCCAGTTCGGCG
>JANMPY010000474.1:0-2622 GCA_031370095.1 Betaproteobacteria bacterium | reverse complement strand
CGAGATCGCCAGCTCGTAGTCGGACGAACCGTAGCTGGCGAGCTTCGCGTCCATCACCTGGAAATAGATGATGCCATCGACAGCTAACTGGGTATTGTCCTTGGTGATACAAACCTGCTCGGCGATGTCGAGTGGCACTTCCTTGAGCGAGTGGCGGTAGGCCACGCGATCAATGAACGGCGTGATCCAGTTAAAACCCGGCTGCAACACGGTATGAAACTTACCGAGCCGCTCGACCACCCAGGCGCTTTGCTGCGGCACGATTTTCATGCCTTCGATAATTAAAGCGACAAAGAACGCGCCGACAAAAACGCCGATGGCGACGCCCGGATTTTGAGTCATGAAGCCTGCCGCAGCACCGACAATTACCGCGATGATCAATTTTACGAACATGGAAATCTCCTTACGAGGTTGTTCTACGACTGTTGCGATTACAGAAGGGATGGTTAATTTCATTGACGTCTTGTCGGTACGGATGTGTCCGGACGAATCATTTCTGCCCTCGAGCATTGCAGGTACCGCGTGCTTGGGGGATAAATTCGCCGCAAGTTTCGCGGCTAATTTTGCTGCTGCAGATTGCAGACTCGAAGTCGATTGCTGATTCGCCTTGGTCGTCGCAGTCGTTGTGCTGGTCGCCGTGGTTGATGCATTTTTCGCTTTGTCGACTTCGTCTTTAATCGCAGTGGTAATCTGTTCAGCCCATTTGAACTTGTTACTGGATAAGCCCGCAGTCGCGCCGAACGCCACCAGCGCGATCCACTTCGATTGGGTCACCGACCAGGTAATCAGGCCGACAATTAACCCATTGAGGAGTCTGGACAACATCAAGCACCTGGCCGCCGGCTACCCACCACCCAGCATTGTCCGTCTTGCGCAAGAATATGCAGCGTACCGCCCACGCCCACCGCGCTGGCCGCAACATCGCCGGGCTTGATGCGTGCGTCCCAATCGGTACCGCGATACTTGACACGCAGCGTACCCTCCGACTGATTGACCCAGCCAGCCACCGTCACCGCCTGACCGGTATCGATTGCATTTGCCTGATCGCCGTCGGTACGATGGCCTGCGTGCCAATGGTGTACCCACCAGGTGCCGATGCCGGCGACAATGCCAGCGGCGGCAACTTGTCCGAAAAAAGGCACGCCGAGCCACGCGGCCAGCGCCGCCGCCAGCGCGCCCACACCGATCACGAGCAAATAAAATGTTCCCGTCATCAATTCGATGATGACAAGCGTAAAGCCAATGACGGTCCAGATGAGATAGTCATGCATGATTTTCTCCAAACAATTTTTTCGACAACGACCCTTCCCTGAATCGTTTCGCGTTATTTAGATGCCAGTATTGGTGCCGCACGGGGACACGTCAAGCAGGAAGTCACTGTTGCCCGGCGTGGTGCGACGAATGGCGATCCGGCTTGACCAATGGCGACCTGGCAGCCTGAAAAAACAGTGTCAGCGCGCCGGATCGACGTTGGGACGACGCGCCGAAATCACCTTGGTATTCACACCCGCATAGTTCAATCCGCCGAATAGTCGCGCATGCTCGATTTTTACGCAGCGATCCATCACCACATCGAGACCGGCCTCGGCCGCAAGCGCGGTGGCTGCAACATTGACAACGCCGAGCTGCATCCACAAACATTTCGCGCCGAGGCGAATGGCTGCCTCTGCGAGCGGGCCGATGTCCTCGGCTTTGCGAAAGCAATCCACCATGTCGATTTTTTCAGGGACGTCGTCGAGCGTTGCGTAGCATTTTTCGCCGAGCACCTCGTCGTAGGCCGGGTTGACGGGGATGATGCGGTAGCCGTGTTCCTTCAAATATTTCGCCACAAAAAAGCTGGGTCGCCACCAGTTGGCGGATAGTCCCACCACCGCGATCACGCGATTATTGTTGAGAATTCGGCGAAGGGTGTTGATGTCGTCCATGGCGTTTTCAGCTTGTTTGGTTGGGGCACAAGGTCAGGATGCCAGAAAAAGAACGCCGTCGCGAGACCAGCCTTCAGAATCTCTTGCTCGCGCATTGCCTTTTTCGTCGACGACAAGCGCAAAAGAAAAGGGGCCTCGCAGCCCCCTTCCCCTTGTATTGCGACGCGTTCCTTACTTGAAGCTGTACGCAATCTTGCCGTAAATCACCCGCCCAAGCGCATCGCCATATCGTGGATCGTAGCCAACCTGAAAAGACTGGCCCTGACGCGATGCAGGTGGATCGCGATCAAACACATTCTTCACACCGAGCACCACCGTCAGACCCTTGAAGCCGGTCCAGATGCCCTGTGCGTCATAGGTGTCGACGTTGCCAACACGACGCGGCGCGGTGGCACCCTTTGTGTCGTCACGATAGCCGAGCACGAAGTTCTGCGATACCGATGCCGCGAAGTCAGCGAAGTTCCAATTCACGGATGCCACATGACGCCAGCGCGAGATCGCGCCATTGTCGGAGGTGAAGTTGCCGGCGTTATTGAAGAACCGGCCATTTACCTCATTCTGATACTCGTACTTGGTAATGTAGGTGCCTTCGATGCCGAACTTGAACTTGCCGAATCCCGTGTTGTGACTGCTTGATGCGGATACGTCGAGACCCGACAGGCGATAGATACCGAGGTTTTCGGTGATCTGCACGACC
>JANMPY010000442.1:0-18188 GCA_031370095.1 Betaproteobacteria bacterium | reverse complement strand
CCCGTTGCCGTATGCGGCAACTGATCAACAAACACCACGTCGTCCGGCATCCACCACTTGGCAATCTTGCCGTCGAAAAATTTCAATAATTCTTCGCGTGTAACGGTCGCGTCTTTTTTCTTGACCACCACCAGCAGCGGTCGCTCATCCCATTTCGGGTGCGCAATCCCGATTACGCCAGCTTCCATCACCGCTGGATGTGCGACGGCGATGTTTTCCAGATCAATCGAGCTGATCCATTCGCCGCCGGATTTGATGACGTCTTTGGAGCGATCCGTAATCTGCATGTAGCCATCTGCGTCGATGGTCGCCACGTCGCCAGTGGGAAACCAGCCGTCCTTCAGCGCGGAATGTTCTTCCCTGAAATAACGCTCAACAATCCACGGCCCGCGAACCATCAGGTCGCCGAAGGCTTTGCCGTCGCGCGGCAATGCTTTGCCATCACCGTCGATAATTTTCATTTCCACGCCATAAACAGCGCGTCCCTGTTTAAGTTGAACCTTTAATTGCTCGGCAGGCGAGAGTGCCAAATGTTTTGCCATCAGGCGGCAGGCGGTGCCGAGCGGCGACATCTCCGTCATGCCCCACGCATGCACCACGCGCACGCCGTAGTCGCGTTCGAACGATTCGATCATCGCCGGTGGGCAAGCCGAGCCGCCGATGATGGTTTCCTTTAGCGTGCTGAACTTGAGATTGTTTGTCTTCACATGCGAAAGCAAGCCCAACCAAACCGTTGGTACGCCGGCACTGATGGTTACCTTCTCTTGTTCGAACAGTGCATGGATGCTTGTACCATCCATCGCAGCACCCGGAAATACCAGCTTGGCACCTGCTGCAGTACACATGTATGGCAAGCCCCAGGCATTGACGTGAAACATCGGCACAACCGGCAGCATCACATCGCGTGCCGAGATATTGAGCGCTTCGGGTGACATGCCGCCAAACGTATGCAACAGCGTTGAGCGATGTGTGTACAACACACCTTTCGGATTACCCGTGGTACCGGACGTATAGCAAAGCGAGGAGGACGTGAGCTCGTCGAACTGCGGCCACGTGTATTCATCGCTCTCGGCAGCGAGCAAATCTTCATAGCAAAGCAGATTGCGAATGCCGGAAGCTGGCAGCGCTTTTTCCAGACTTGCGCGATCAGTCATCGCCACGAACCCTTTAATGCCGGGCACTTTTGCGGCGAGTGCCTCGGCCAGCGGCGCGAACGTGAGATCAAAAAAAACATACTGATCTTCGGCGTGGTTGGCGATGTAGGCGAGCTGTTCGGGGAACAGTCTCGGGTTGATCGTGTGCATCACCGCACCCATGCCGGACACGCCATAGTAAAGCTCGAAATGCCGGTAGCCATTCCAGGCCAGTGTGCCGATACGGTCGCCTTTGTTCACGCCGAGACGCGTAAGGGCATTCGCGAGGCGTTTGGCACGTTTGCAGGCCTCGCCATAGTTGCTGCGATGTAGCGTGAATGCCGCGCCGCCCTCGATGGTGCGCGAAACGATTTCAGTCTTGGCGTGGTTCTGCGCGGCGTGCTCGATCAGCGATGAAATGAGCAACGGCTGTTGCATCATGCTCGACATGGTGGTCTCCGGCTATTTTTGTGATGAATCTATTTTGGCATAGTCGGGTACTTAGCAGCCTGTCGGACTTAAGGGAAATCGGCTGCAAAATGACCTGGCCGGTGCATAATTCCCCGCTTTCCAGCGCCAATGGAACAACCATTGGCTCGAAAAGCGCGAAATTCTGCCCTCGCCCATCTCATTTTTCGCTTCGATTCCTTAAGTCCGACAGGCTGCTAGGCGCGCAGCGCAAAATAATTGTCCTTTCTGTTTGCGCAGGAAGGACGGAATTTGAAAAATAAGATGCAAATTAAACGCACGAACGCGTGACGCATTCGTGCGTACCAATCAATACAGCGACGCAGGCCCCGGAAACGCCGACCACTCATCGACTCGCGGCGGCGGCAAAAACTCAACTCGGTCGGTCAGGAAATCAACGCTGGCTGCGACCACATTTGTATCGCGCAATATTTTGCGATGCCCCAGACCATGCGTGCGCTTGAAGCGCGCATCGGGCCATGATCGTGCGACGCAGAGACCGCTCTCGATGCGCACGTCCCTGTCGTTCTGGTCATGTATCACCAGCAATTTGGCGTTAAGCGCCGCGACTGCGCCCGGCATTTCGAATTCCTGCCAGTTCACGCCGATTTTTTGCTCGATCCGCCATTGCATTGCGGCGCGTATGCGTTCGGGCAGGCCGACCATGCGTGCAAAAAATCGCGAATAGCGAATCAGCGATGAGGGTGGCGCGATCTGCACCACCCGTATGTTGCAGAGGTTGCGTAATTCACCTCGCAGCGCGATGCCGATGCCCGCGCAGCCTAATGAGTGGCCGACGAATCCGGCGACGGTAATGCCTTCCGCTTCCGCTGCGCGCACGACGGCGGTCACACCTTTGGCGAAATCAGTGATCGGAGCCTCAAAGCCTTCGCTCATGCCGTGGCTGACGTGATCGAACAGCCACACCTGAAAGCCCGCATCGACGAGTGCAGCGACAAATTCGCGGAACTGCGCGCCGCGTCCACCCCAGCCGTGGCTCATGATGATTGCCGGACGCCAGCGGTCGCCGAATTGCCATGCGGCAAGCATGCCCATCGTTGATGTGATCGCGACGCGTCGACCGCGTTGTAAATGTCGTAACTCTGGTGGCGTGTGGGCAAAGTGGGGCGGCGTGATGAAGCGTTGCGCAGCGGTGCGTGCGACCCACGCCGGTGCCAGTGCAGCGGCGATTCTGGTGCTGGATCGCAGCAGCGGAAGGGCAATAAAATTTCGAACGGTCGTGCTATTAAATGCGCGAGAAAGTGTGATGGTCATGTTGCTCTCCTTGTCGGGAAACCTACTTGGAAGTGCGCCGCGCCGTGCGGCTGATGGGAATTTGCTGAATCTTGCAGGACGATGTGAGCCGGTCGAAAGCCTTGCGCGCACGCAACTTGGCCTTGGGGTCATCGAATAGATTGCGCGAGCGATAGCAACTGGAAATAATGCCGAATAACTCGAACGCAAACTGCTCCGGATCGGTATCGACTGAAAACTCACCCGTATCAATGGCCATTTGTACGCCGCGCATGATTTCGTGATTCAAGCGCTGCATATGCTGGACGACCGCGTCGCGCATCGGTCCTGGCCGGTCGTCGAATTCGGTGTTTGCCGCAAGCATTGGGCAGGCCTTCAAACCGCTGCGTTCGATCCATTGCAGCCAGTTGTCGAAGACCACAATCAAGCGACGCAGCCCGCGCGGTGCTTTCAGCGCAGGAATAAATGCCACCTCGTTGTAGCGGCGCACCGCTTCATCGAGCGTGGCAATCTGCAATTCTTCCTTGGAGCCAAAGTGCGCAAATAAACCGCTCTTGGACAAGCCCGTCTGCTCGGCGAGCAGGCCGATGGTCAGCGCATCGAAGCCGTGTACTCCCGCGTGCTGCACGGCAGCCTCGAGGATCACGGCGCGGGTCTCTTCGCCTTTGGAAAGTTTTATTGGTAATGCTGACATGATGCAAATAATAGTACGACCGTTCGTGCCGTGTCAAGTGGTCTTCATTATTTGCCAGGCAGTGTCTTGACGCGCATGCGCGAGCAGGAAACCGGATAACTGGCAATGCGAGCGGGCCGCACAGTAAATGGCATCGTCATTTTATTGCGCAGATTGCCGCTGAAAAAATATGCGCTTGTGTCGGCTGGCCGACAGTTTCGATTCGGCGGACGGCAGATGATTCTCCACGCCATTGCGCCTAGCGCTTTGGCAAAGCTTATTTTTTAACTTGGGAGAACACCGTGGAAGAAAAGCGCAAGAAAGTAACGCTCAAATATTTGCAGCAAAAAAAGCTGAAGAAAGAGCGCATCACTTCGATCGGTGTTTACGATTCACCGATGGCAGCCATCGCGGATCGTGTCGGCTTTGACTTGCTCATCATTGGCAACGCCGGCCCGATGTCGTTGTTTGGGCACGAGGACCCGACCACGGTCAAATTCGAAGAGCAGTTTTACATGACGCAGGCGGTCAGCCGTGTCGCCAAATACGGCCTGATCGTTGCGCATATGCCGTATCTGTCCTACCATTTTTCCAAAGAGGATGCGATCAGAAACGCGGGGAGGATGATTTCTGAAGGCGGCGCAGATGCGGTGAAGTGCGAAGGTAACAAATACACAGCCGAATACATCGCCGAGATCGTGCGGGCGGGAATCCCGGTGATGGGTCACATCGGCATGCAGGCTTCGCGACGGACTGAAGAATCCGGTTTTGGGGTCAAAGGACGCACCGCCGATGACGCGCGCAAAATCGTTGAGACCGCAGACGCATTTGTTGCGGCAGGCGTATTCGCATTCATTCTGGAACAGGTGCCAACCGAGCTCGCCGCATTCCTGACGGCCAGATTGCCGGTGCCTATCATCAGCCTGGGTGGCGGTAATACCAACGATGGTGTCTATCACATCAGCGGTGATGTCGTCGGCTATAGCGCTTTCCCGACACCTAAAAATCGCGGCGGGTTTGTTGACGTGCGGCCGCTCATTGAAGAAGGGCTGCAGCAGTACCGCAGTCAGGTGCAGGCTGGCACCTATCCGTTGGCGGAAAACTCTTATCACATGTCACCTGAAGAACATGAAAAATTTCAGTTGATGTTTAAGTAGGGCGGCCATCGCGGCCCGCACAAAAATTTCTGCCAGCTCGAAATTTCTCATCAAGGAGCAAAAATCATGTTGAACAAATCATTCGAAGTGAGTCGCTCATTTACGCGCAGCACAGGTAATAAAGTTTCCGGACTCAAGGTTGACCAAACATCTCAGGCTCGCGGTAACGTGGGCGATCAACTGCTCTATCTGGGGTATGTCGCATTCGTTGCAACGCTGATCTTTTGCACGGGCAAAGCATATGCTGCTACTGCGCCGGTATCAGCCGCCGAGAGCTTCAATAGTTCCAAATATGGCACCATCGCCGCGAAGGCCGCACCAGCCGCAGGCGCGCCGGTGGCGGTCAAGGTCAATCTATTCCTCGGCTGGACAGGGGCGTGGGATACGATCGTAATGAAGCAGATGAATATGCTGCCGAAGTGGCTGCCAAAAGACAGCACCGTCGAATGGAAACGTAATCTGCAGGGGCCGCCGGTGATTACCGACATGCTTGCCAATAAGCAGAACATTGCCTATCTGGGCGACAACCCGTCCATCGTGTCGACGACCAAGGGCAGCATCGCGCCGCTGAAAATTGTCGCATTCAATTTGATCTCCGCCGGCCGCATGTGCGGCATCCTGTTGGTCAGGTCGGATGCGCCGGTATTAAACAGCCCGGCCGAAGTTTTTCAATGGCTTAAAGGCAAAACTGTCGCGGTGCCCAAAGGCAGTTGTGCCGACCGTACCGGACAAGAAATGGTGAGGAAGGCCGGTGTGGAGGTGGATTGGGTGTTTAATCAGGCCGAGGTGATCGTCACCAGTCTGCAGGCCAAAAAAATCGACGCGGCGTTCGTCTACGAGCCAAGTGCGGCCAATGCCGTCAAGCTCGGCTATGGCCGCTACGCATTGTCGGGCGCCCACTACAATCTGCTCGATGCGAACACCGTCATCATGCGCGAGGATTTCATCAAGACCAATCGCCCTGCTGCCATCGGCTGGTTGAAGGCCAACATCGAAGCGCTGTATTTCATGCGTGACAATCCGATTGAAACGGTCAATGCGATCAAGCGCGAGTTACCGGATTTCACCAAAGAAAATATTTGGGAGGCTTTCTACATGCGAATGCCAACCAATACCGGCGGTAGTCCGATTGTCAATACGGCAGTCATGACGATTACGCCACAAGCAGTCAATTTGGCGGGCTCGGTTTTCGGATTCCTGAAATCCATCAAAGTGGTGCAGGGCGAATTGGCGCCTGATGCCATCGACCCGACTCTGGTTGCGCAGGCGTTCACCGAGCTTGGTCTTGACCCCAAGAAAGCGCTGTTTGAAATCAAAGGTGGTCTTGCTGCCGACAATCCGTTCAATAAAGATGAATTAAAGAAATAACAAAATGACGCGGCGGGGTGGTACTTTGATGCCTCCCGCCGCCGTCCGCCTATCGCAGCCAGGCGCACACTAGAGACCTGATCGGTCGCATCGTCTTATGGGGAAAAATGCTTTGGAACCAGTCGCCCACACGCCTCAGTTGCAGCCGTCCCCGGCGGGGCAGGTGGCGCTTACGGTGCAGCAAATGCATGATGCTGACCGGCAATTGTTGATCGCTGGCGGGTGGGAAGAAAGCAAAGGCGGCTTCGCCGCCAGCTTCTTGAAAAAAATCTCCAGCCCGCAATTTATCCGCGGCATCATCGGCATTGGCGCGTTCTTCGGTAGCTGGTTTGTGCTGACCGCAATCTATGTTCCACCGCGATTTGAGTTCATTCCCAACCCGATCTATTTGTTCAAACAATGGATTAGCCTGGATCCCGCCAACGGCGTATCCATTTTCACGCCGATTTATTACCAGCATATTTTGGTGAGCACGTTGCGGGTGTATGCGGCATTCGCTTTCGCTGTCATTCTCGGTGTCCCCTTAGGCCTGCTGCTTGGCTGGAATCGTACCTTTCGCAACATGGTGTTCCCGGTCGTTGAGCTGTTGCGGCCAATCCCGCCTCTGGCGTGGGTTCCGCTCGCTGTGCTGATGATGTCCGGAATCGAAATGCCGGTAATTTTTGTGACGATGCTGGCAGGTTTTTTCGCGACCGTCCTCAACTCGTACTTGGGTGTGCTGTCGATTAACGAGACGTACTTCCGCGCCGCTGCATGCCTGGGCTTCAACCGCTGGCAGGTGCTGCGTCGTGTGGTCGTGCCAGGTGCATTGCCGTTTATTTTTACCGGCCTGCAAATCGCCATGGGAGTCGCCTGGTTTTCATTGGTCGGTGGTGAAATCATTGCCGGCAAGTCGGGCTTGGGATTTCTGATTTTCGACGCTTACCAAAACGTCCAGTTATCCAATATTTTCATCGCGATGATTACCCTGGGAACGCTGGGATATGCCTCAAGTGCGATCATTCGCCGGGTCGGTCGCGCATTGATGGTGTGGCAGTCGAAAGAACGGGGTGCCGCATGAGCAGCGCACAAACTACCGTCTCCAAGCCAGGTTGGCGCAATAAATTAATTCGCAACCTGCGGAGCACTGTTTTCTGGCAAGGCGTTCTGGGCATCGTCATCTTCCTGCTGGTCTGGCAAGTGGCGCGCAGCATCGGCTGGTTGCATGTCGTTCCGGGGCCGCTGGAGGTGGTCAGGGGCGCACCTGACGTGATGGGGCGACCTGACTACCTTCTGAGCTGGGCCAACAGCAGCAAGCGGGTGTTTTTCGGTTTCGTCATTGCCGCCGTGCTGGCCATTGCCATCGGTGTACCGATGGGCATGTCGCGCAAGTTCAAGGACATGACTTTTCCCGTCTTTGAGGTGCTGCGTCCGATCCCGCCATTGGCGTGGCTGCCGATATCCATTTTGTTTTGGCCGAGCTCGGAAATGACGATGGTGTACCTGACTTTCCTTGGCGCATTTTTTCCGATCCTGATCAATGTACTGGCGGGCATCGACAATATCGATGTTAGATACATTCAGGCCGCACTGTCACTCGGCGCAAGCAAGCGCTCCCTGTTCTGGAAAATACTTGTTCCGGGCGCACTGCCGTCCTTGTTCACCGGGCTCACGATTGCGGTCGCGATCACGTGGGAAGTCGTGATTGCAGCTGAAATGGCTTCGGGAGATAACGGTTTGGGGTATCTCACCTGGAACTCTTACATGAGCCACTCGATGAACGGCATTCTCGTCGGCATGCTTTCCATCGGCATTGCCGGGGTCGTATCGAGCCAGATGGTGTCCTGGTTCGGGCGACGCATGATGCCGTGGCTTCAGAAATAGGCGCGGGATAAACGATGACGATGCTAACGCACACCGAAAAATTAACGCTGCTGCGTTTGAATTCCTTCCTGAGCGGTGCCCAGCTTGAATTGCTGAATTCTGTGGCTGAGCATGCGCGCGAAATTGACTATCCGAAAAATTCTTTTATTTATTCAAAAAAAGATCCGGCCGATAATTTTTATATTCTCGTGGAAGGGCAGGTGGGACACCCGGAGGTGCAGGCGGCCGAGGAGCAATTTTCGATCGCACCGCAGGCAAGTACGCCGGGCCAATTATTTGGCTTTGCGGCAATCGTCGAGGGTCTGCCGCAACGCATTATTACCGCGCACTGCGAAAAACCCACCAAGGTGCTGGTGATCGACGGGCAATGGTTTCAAAACCTGTGCAAACAGCATGACCACGGCGGACGCGAGTTGTTGCATACCCTGTCACGCGCCTATGCGGGGCATGAGCACAAAGTTGCCGGTCGTGCCGGCTGGATTTCGATTCGCAACGCGGGCATGGTCTACGATCCGTTCGGCAAAGCCGTGGTGGCGGTAGAGGATTGCTCGATTGAGCTCAGGCCGGGCGAGTTTGTCGCCATTGTTGGTCCGTCCGGTTGCGGAAAATCCACGCTGCTAAACGCCATCGCCGGTTTTGATTCTTTGACCAGTGGCGTGATTTATCTCGACGGCGAAGTTGTTAACCGCCCGGGTAGCCGCCCGAAGCCGGGCCCGGACCGGATGGTGGTGTTTCAAAACAATGCGCTTTTTCCGTGGGCAACGATCATGGACAATCTGATCTGCGGCCCGGTCGCGCAAAAGCGCATGAGCAAGGCTGAAGCATTGGAGAAGGCGAACGCGCTGCTCGCCAAAGTCGGGCTCAGCGACATCGGCAACCTCTACCCCAGCGCGGTGTCGGGGGGGATGGGGCGGCGGGTGGAAATTATCCGCGCGCTGTTGAACGACCCGCGCGTCATCCTGCTCGACGAGCCGTTCAGAGGGGTGGATGCACTCACCAAGTCGGTGACCCATAACGCGCTGCTCGAGCTTTACGATCTATCCAGAAAGACCATCATGTTCATCACCCATGATCTCGAAGAGGCCATTTACCTCGCTGATCGCGTGTTGGTGATGACCTCCCGACCCGGGCAGATCAAGCAAACCATCCACATCAATTTACCTCGTCCCCGTACCAACAAGATTCTCACCTCCCCCGAATTTCTGCGTCTGAAAGAAGAGGCGATCGAGGCGGTACACGAAGAAGCGGTAAAGGCGTTCGTGTCAGGTGAGCGGGAGTTTTCCTGATGGCCGCGATTTTGAATGGAAGGACGCGACATGGATAGCCATGCAGTAACAGCGGCAGGTGAAGTGCGGCTGACCGACGTGGGTCAGGTATACAAGCGGGGCGACGAGCACGAGATAATATTGCGCAACTGCTCGTTTGATATTACGCCGGGAAAACTGACGGTTCTGCTCGGCCCATCCGGCTGCGGCAAAAGCACCCTCATCAAGTTGATTGCCGGCTATGAAAAACCGACCATGGGTGCCATCACCATCGATGGCAAGCCGATTCAAGGCCCAGGCTCCGACCGCACCGTCGTGTTTCAGGAGACGGCACTTTTTCCGTGGATGACACTGCATGAAAATATCATGTTCGGGCCTGTGGAGCAGGGTGCCAATAAAAAAACAGCGTCGGACGACGCCACCAAATTGCTGGCAAAAGTTGGGCTGAAGGGATTCGAAAATAAATTCCCCGATCAGGTTTCCGGTGGCATGCAGCGGCGTGCCGAAGTTGCGCGGGCGTTCATTAATAATCCCAAAGTGATGATTCTGGATGAACCCTTCAGGGGGCTGGATCACATGTCGCGCGGCCTGATGCAGGAATATTATTCGGCGCTGTTTGAGGAAACGCGGATGACGACGCTGTTTGTGACATCCGAAGTGGATGAAGCTATTTTTCTCGCCGACCGGATTGTGGTGCTTAGCTATAAACCCACCAACGTCAAGGCGATCATCGATGTGCCATTGTCGCGTCCCCGCCAATTTCACATGCTCACCTCAGAGACATATGGACAGCTCAAGGAACATATTTTGGGTTTGCTTTACGAGGAAGCGCTGAAGGGTTTTGCGGTAGGCTCGGTGGAAATGGCACAAATGGTCGAGGCCGTGCGCGGATGAAGCGATGAACATTGCCGAAGTCAGGGTGATGTCGCCACCGGATGGCGCGAAAAGTACGACCAACATAAATGCCATTCGCCATGCGTTGACTGCTAAGCAATTCTTTTGGACGCTGGAGTTCGTGCCATCGGTCGACAAAGTATTGCGCGACGAACTCAATAAAATTGACGACCTGCTCGCGTCCATAAAAGATCATCCGCTGATCGCCGGGTTTTCCGCGACGGATCGGGTTCACTCTGATCGTGACCCTGACCCGGTCACTGCGGCATCACAGATCGCCATGCGCAGCGGTAAGCAGCCACTCGTACACTGGTCCGGCAAGGGCCGTGACATCACCGACTTGCACCGATCAATTGCGCGCATGGGCGACATGGAGCTGGAAAACATGTTGCTGCTCACGGGAGACAAGTTAAAGGAAGCGGCACCGGGTGATCGTCACCGCTATCTTGAATCGGTACCGGCGGTGGAGCTGGTCAAGCGCATCAGTCCTGATTTGCTGGTGGCGGTCGCGCTCAATCCGTTCAAGTACCGCGAAGAAGACTGCATGGCCCAATATTTGAAGCTGGGCAAAAAAGTCGGCGCCGGCGCAGATTATGTGGTGACGCAGATTGGTTTTGATAACGCGAAATATCAGGAAGCCCGCGAGTGGGTCGAGCAACGCAATTACCAGGTGCCGCTGGTCGCAAACGTGATGCCGATGCTGGCGCGAAGCGCCCGTTACATGCGTAAACACCAGCTCGCTGGTGTCACCGTCACCGACTCATTCCTGGCGCTGCTTGAGGAAGAAGAAAAGCTGCCCGACAAGGGGGTGGCCCGGTCGATGCGAAGGCTGGCGCTGCAAATTAACGGCGTGCGGTTTATGGGCTATGCGGGGGTGCAATTGACCGGCATCCATAGCGCGAAGCAGCTCGCCCATCTGCAAAGCCAGGTTGCCGAGCTGAGCGATTTTTGCAAAGATGAAAATACCTGGCGGCAAGCCTGGCAGGAGTGCATGAGCTTTCCGCAAGGGGGAATTGCCGAGACTGCGCCGCCGCGCGCCTGGTATCTGGCGGAACAAAAAGTGGCGCACGCACCAGTCGGTGAACGACTGAAATATCGGCTCATGGAATACACCCACGATTTCATGTTCTCCAAAGGACCGGGAGCGTGGTTGCTCGGTAAATTGATGGCCCCGATCAAGCTGCGGCATGGCAAGCTCGACCACGCGGCGGAGCGGTTTGAGCGCATGGTGAAAAATCCGCTATTCGGCTGTGAAACCTGTGGCATGTGCCGACTCGCGGCGACGCAATACGTATGCCCGGAAACCTGCCCCAAAGGATTGGCCAACGGGCCCTGCGGCGGCACGACCGATAACCTGTGCGAATTCCGTGATCGCGAATGCATTCACAGCGCTAAATACCGGATCGCAAAAGATGCCGGCGCGCTCGAACAATTGGAAACCTGGTTGATCCCGGCGGTGCCGAAAACGCTACGCCACAGCTCATCGTATCCACCGCATTTTCGCGGCGAAGGTCCGGAAATTCGCGTTGTACAATTTGAAAAACCACGACAGAAATAGCCGCGCAGAATCCTGCCCGCTGGGGAAAACAATACCGATCAATCGGTGCGACTCGTGTCGATGATTTCCTGCAAGTCGCCTTGAGAAACGATGGAATAGGTGCGTCCCTTCAAGTCGATCCAGCCGTTATTGCAGAATTCATGGAGCAGCGTGTTCACGGTCTGGCGGCTGCACCCGATCATATCTGCCAGCTCTTGATGAGACACCCGTACACGGATCTCCACCAGACCCCCGGCTCGCCTGCCGTAGTTGTGCGCCAATCTCAGCAATACACGCGCCAATCTCGACTCAGCCCTTTGCACGGAAATATCAACCATGGCATCGCAAGCCAAACGCAGTCGGGCACCGAGCAGCCGGATCATGTTGATGGCAATTTGCGGATGTTGTTTCATCACCTTTTCAAAGTCCGCGCGTGAAATGAAATGGACGGTGGACGCTTCCACGGCTTGCGCGTAGACCGACTGAAACGGGCTCCCGCTGATGCCGCCTGCGCCGAACACATCACCCGATACGCAAAACCAGAAAATAGTTTGAGTACCATTCGGGGATAAGTTGAAAATTTTGACGATACCTTCTTCGAGGAAAAAGATGCGTCGGCCGACGTCGTTGGCAATGAAGATGTAGTCGCCTTTAGCGTATTTTTGTTTGACGGTGGATGCAAAGAACGCGGCGCTGGCACCGGCATCGGTATTTTTGAATAAATCGAATGGCTCCCAATACCAGGGTGTCGATTCGTCCACAACGATTGATCTTAATTTCTGCACGATGTGTACGAGGCTAACTGCCCGCCGGCAACCGAATCGTGTACTGCCCCGATTTTTCATCGCGTACGACAACAACAAATTTCCGTTTTTCGGCGTCTTCGACCAACTCCTTGAAACTGCGATAGCCATAGTAGGACTCATTGAAGCCGGGCCTGCGCCGCTGCATGGTTGGTTTCACCATCGACCCCCAGAGTTTTTCATCCGAGCCGCGCTCATTGATCAGGTCTTCCACGGTGTCGACAAGGAATTCGAGCACTTCGAGACGCTTGTCATCTTCCGGTTTCTGCACGGTCTTTTTGCTTGTATTTGCAGTGGGTGGTTGCGTTGCTTTCTTGCTGGCTTGTTTCTTCGCTTCCTGCGCCCGCACCAAATCGTCGTAGTAGATAAACTCGTGACATGCGCCACTCAGCAGGTCGGAGGTCGAGTCTTTCACGCCGACACCGATCACGCGTTTGTTGTTCTCCTTCAGTTTCGATACCAACGGCGAGAAATCGGAATCACCGCTGATGATGACGAAGGTATCGACGTGCGCTTTGGTGTAGCAAAGGTCGAGCGCATCGACGACCAGGCGGATGTCGGCGGAATTTTTCCCTGACTGCCTGACGTGCGGGATCTCGATCAGCTCAAAAGCCGCCTCATGCATCGTCTTTTTGAATTCTTTATAGCGATCCCAGTCGCAGTAGGCTTTCTTGACGACGATGCTGCCTTTGACCAGCAAACGCTCGAGTACTTTCTTGATATCGAATTCCGGATACTTCGCGTCGCGTACGCCGATGGCGACGTTTTCAAAGTCGCAGAACAGCGCCATGTTGGTGATTTCAGGTTGTCCGGCCATTTTATTTTCTTTCCTGATTCATGGACTATCATCCGGCACACGTGTAGGCATCGGCACATTCACTTCCATCATACCCGTGCCGCTTCATTGATCGCGCTAATCTCGATGCTTCGCTTCGCCGCCAATATTTCGTTCATGTTTACAGAGCGTCCGTTTCTGGATCGCTTCCGTGCTGCTGCCGAAGCGGGATTTAGTGCGGTCGAATTTCATTATCCATACGATCACGATCCGCGCGACCTGGTCACGCGGCTGGATCACTATCGGCTCGATCCCGTGTTGATCAACATTCGCGCGGGTCAGGCCGAGCTTGGTGAATGGGGTTTCGCCGGGGTGCCGGGCAGGGAGGAGACGTTCCGTCCCTACGTCAGGGAGGCGATTGAATACGCGCTTGCCATCGGCGTGCCGCAAATCAATTGCCTCGCAGGCGTGCAGCCACCAGACGCAGATGCCAATGCTTGCGAGGCGACGTTGATCGCTAACTTGCGCTACGCGGCGCGTGAATGCGCGCTGGCAAAGCTCGCGGTCAATCTGGAACCGATTAATACGCAGGATGTACCCGGCTATCTGGTCAGCAATACGGCGGCGGCAATTCGCGTGATGGATGCGGTGGCCGCAACGAATCTAATGCTGCAATACGATTGTTATCACATGCAGATCATGGAAGGCGGCGATGCGGATGCGTTGGCGGCAACGATCAGGCGATTACTTCCCCGCATCGGTCACATTCAATTTGCCGATGCGCCGGGGCGGCACGAGCCGGGGTCGGGTGCGATTGATTTTCGGCGCTTGTTTGCGCAAATTGATCAGATGCAAAGAGATGGAAAATATTCTGGCTGGGTGAGTGCTGAATATCGACCGAGTGCCGGAACCCGCACTGAGGAGACTCTTGACTGGCTACGAACCGACTACGCGAATGAAAAATGACGATGCGGTATTGCGATTAGCTAAACCATGTCAGGCGCAAAAGTAAAAACCACAGCGCACTTCCGAGCAGGGCGCCCGAAAGCAGGCCGATAACTTCATTCATCGGATCGTGGCGCAAATTACCTTGATACAAAAATTCAGCGCCGCGAAGTTCGCGTAATGCCTGGAGTGCTATTCGCATGTTATTTCCTTCGACACTTCATTCGCCTCGTTGAATGATTTGTTATGAACTCTATTGCTACGCATCGGAAACTTGTTACAACTTGGCTACAACGTTTATTGCGTCGAATACTATCAACGGGAATAGTTGGTACGCAAGACATTTTGTGACTTATCGCACATTCGCTGATTGGCTTGATAGGGAGCCGGTTTTGGGCATCTGGAAGTGGTTCAAGGCTGTCCGGCGTTACACACTGCGCAAGTTTCTAACCGCCAAAACAGCAGTAAACACTAGTAATGGCGCGGTGTTTCAGGCATTTGTGTCTCAAAAGCCGCTACAGTGCTTGTGTTTATGTCAAAGAAAAAATGCCAAAGTGACCGCGCGCGTCCCAGCAAATTCAACCCTTCCAGTCGCTGCGGATGGCCGGAATCAATTCTTGGTAACAACGCTGTAGACAATTTGGCGCGGTTTCGGCGTCAGTGCCACGCCTTATGGACGCATCACCGTATCAAGCTTTTCCGGTGGCACGCCATCGCGGCGGAGATAATCGGCCGCTTTGCCAATAACGCGCAGATACCAATCTTCGGGCAGTGCGCAGCCATCCTGATTGAGGAAAGACATTTGCGCCTCTTTCGGCAGCCGGTCTTTGCGCGGCTCGGTTGGGAACAGTGCGGTGCCTTCGTCGACCTCATCAAACATCGCCGCATAGAGCGTATCGACGCGCGCATTCAGGAGGCTCGAGACTTGATGCCAAAGAAAATTTCCGCAGCGACGCGGAATTTGATTGAGGATCGCCAACTTGTTTTGCCCTCGACCGCGCTGCAAGTTGAACCACGAAAAGCCGGGGAAAATAACCGGCATGTAAACGATACCGAGACGTTTTGTTTCGGCCATATCGGGCAGTAAGCGCTGGCGCATGAATTTATCCATGCCGACGTCGTCGCGGAAGCGACCGACCGACCAAGGGCTCAACACATCGTAGCTTCGATAGACTTCTGCCCAGCGACGATCAGATTGCGAGTCGCCGTCAAGCGTGCGCCAATTGGCGGGAACACCACCGATGAGCGTTGCGTCCGCCTTCAGTGCGCGGATGAGCGCCGCCACTGCCACCGCGTCGCCGGGTCGATCCTTGAATCCAAAGCCCCACAGTTGCAGCAGCGGTTTGCCATTGAGGTGCAAATAGCGTGGGCTCGAGGTGATTTTCTTTTCACTGACCAGATAATGCCAATCGCTTCGAATGTCATTTATTACGGTAGCGCTATCCGCACCGGAAACATCATAGGTCACGTAAAAAACACGTGTACTTGCTTCGGCGCCAGCACGGACATTGGCCAGCACCCGGTCACTGCGCTGCTTCAAGTTGGGTATCGCCAGCGGGCCGACGAAGCGTTGCACGGCGGCACCATCAATTCCGTGCTCACGCATCCATTCAAAATGGGTGGCGACGACGCGCGCGTTTTGCGAAGAAAAAACCTTGATCGATGAACCGTCGGCGCGACGCAGTGGCGTCGGACAAAGGTCTTCGGCGCGGAACTGCCCGACGGCCGGCAGCAGATCAACCGACAGTTCGTCAGCGCCCGGATTGTTTTTATGAAACCAGTGTTCCCATCGCGTGTTGCCGGGCGTGTCATCCGGGCAACCGAACCAGCCTTGGTAACCGACAATCAGGCGACCCTTGAGGCCGCTGGCAGGGGTCGCGCCTGTAGCGACTGCTGCGAAGGATTGCGCATTGGCCGCAAATAACCAGACCGCCATGAATGCGACGAAAACATGTCGTCTGGAAACCAGCAGAGTTGCCGGTAGCGGTGCCTGCACCACTGTTTATTTTTTAGACTCTTTGACTGAGGGATTGACGAATTTGAAACTGGCCGTGATGGGCAGATCGATCGGCAGTGCACATGTATCATCAGTGCCGACGCCGACGGACGAATTTGGCGCGAGGCTGATCGTGTAATCGGTGCCAGTCGCATTCGCCTGTGGAGAAAGATCAAAAGTGGCCAGCAACTGTGTGGCTGCTTTGCTACCGACAGCGGCTGCCACGGTAGCGCCTAAGTCGGTATTTGCGGGCGGAGTGGTGATGGCGATGGGGAAAGTTAACTCACTGTTCGGATCAGGAAAAGCCGCACCAGGCTTCAATGCGGTGATGTGGAAACGGCCATTTTCGCGCGCATTGGCCGCCTGCAATTTGATGGTGTGGCCGCAGAGGATTTCGGTGGTGGCAACGCAAAGAGATACCTTTACGGCAGATCCAGCGGCTTTGATGTTCGCCGTCGCTGCACCGCTACAGGTGGTGCCCGCGGAAAGTATGGCGACTACCTTGGGCTCCGCTTTTGCAGTCGCAGCGGATGTGCTTGAGGGCGCGAAGGAGGCGATCAATGCGACGCTGATGACCGCGATCAAACTAACAATGTAGTGGGGGCTCGGTGGTTTTACCAATTTCATATTTCCTCCATGCGGTTGACCTAAAAATGCGGCACGCACTTCGACCGCGTTCAGCTCTCGAAGAAATTGTCGAAATCACTCACGGTCGCATTGTCAGACGCCAACGCAGCAGTTGCAACGGCTGTGACCGGCGTCGCAACCAGGGCGGCTGTTGGTGTAGGGGCTGCTGCGACAGTCGGCAAAGTCGGGCCGATCGCGGCTTCTTCCAATGCCCGGGCGATTGTCGCCACATCCATTGGCACGCGGCCTTGGGAGCGCAACAAAATACGCGATGGAATGTCCTGCAAGCGCGACGTGGCCAGACGTAAATTCGCTGCCGTGTTGAGCTTTGGCAGCAGGTGTGTATTTCGCCAGCCGCCGTTCTCGCTTTCGATAGCATCGATGATCGCCTGCTGTGAGCGGGCGATGCCATAGAGGAGTTCGGCGAGCTGTTCAGTGGTCAGATTCATGGCAAATCTTCAAAGCTTGAGTGGATTAAGCGGCACAATAACTACTCTCAACCAACAGCGTAGCACAGCGGCAACACCGATAAAGCGTGCCCGAACCATCGTTATTTGCGACGCTGAACCCAGTCGACCAGCACCTCGGAAGGGACTGCGCGGCTAATCACGTAGCCCTGTGCAATATCGCAACCCATGCGTTTCAACTCTTTAAGTGTGGCTTCGTTTTCCACGCCCTCAGCGACGACGGTAAGATCAAAATTGTGCGCAAGATCGATCACAGAGCGGACAATTTGCTGATCACCTTTGTTGTCGCGCATGTGCTGCACAAACAACTTGTCGATTTTCAGTTCGTCGAGTGGAAAACGTTTGACGTAGGAGAGCGAGGAGTAGCCGGTGCCGAAATCATCGACCGATAGCTTTACGCCCATTTTTTTTAAGCGATTCATGATAGCCAGCGAATAGTCCATGTCGTTGATTGTGGCGTTCTCGGTGATTTCCAGTGTCAGCCGTGCAGGATCGGCTTGCCACGTACCCAGAGCCTGACCGATCAAGCCCGGCAATTCAGCGTCGCCCAGAGTGATGGTGGAAAGATTGACCGCGACGTCGAGCGTGATGCCGAGTTGCTTCCATTCGGACTGGTGGCGCAATGAAGTGTTCAGTACCCAATCTGTGAGCGCTCCGATCATGCCATCGGCCTCGGCGACGCGCACCATGATCGGTGGCGGAACCGCGCCATGATCGGCTGATGTCCAGCGCAGCAACGCCTCTACGCTGCGGCAGCGACCGGTTTTCAGGTCAATCTTAGGCTGGTAATGAACTTCCAGTTGGTTGTTTCGTATTGCCTCGCGCAATTCAGTACCGAGGCCAACGTAGGTATCTGCCGCACGCCGGTCGTCGGGCTGAAAAAAATACTGCGAGATGTCACGTTTGCGGGCAATGCGCTTGGCAATATCGGCATGCATCAGCAGCTCTTCTGCGTCAGCAGCA
>JANMPY010000432.1:0-1631 GCA_031370095.1 Betaproteobacteria bacterium | reverse complement strand
CTCTACGGCGTTATCCCCAAGGACACGCGTCATCCCTATGACATTCGCGAAGTCATCGCACGCATCGTCGACGGCTCTGATTTTCACGAATTCAAAGCGCTGTACGGTGCGACACTGGTCACGGGCTTCGCACATATCTGGGGCTTTCCGGTCGGCATTATCGCCAACAACGGTATTTTGTTTTCCGAGTCGGCCCTGAAGGGCGCGCACTTCATCGAGCTCTGCAACCAGCGCAGTATCCCGCTGATATTTTTGCAAAACATCACCGGCTTTATGGTCGGCAAAAAATATGAAACCGGTGGCATTGCCAAGGATGGCGCGAAGATGGTCACGGCAGTTTCGTGCGCAAAAGTGCCGAAGTTCACAGTCGTGATCGGCGGCAGTTTCGGTGCAGGCAATTACGGCATGTGCGGCCGTGCGTTCAATCCGCGCTTTTTGTGGATGTGGCCGAATGCGCGCATTTCGGTGATGGGTGGAGAACAGGCGGCGTCGGTGTTGGCGACGGTGAAGCGCGATGGCATCGAAGGCAAAGGTGGCAAGTGGACAGCAGAGGAAGAGGAAGCATTCAAGTCGCCAATTCGCAAGCAGTACGAGGATCAGGGCAATCCGTACTACGCTACCGCGCGGCTGTGGGATGACGGCGTGATCGACCCGAAAGATACGCGCATGGTGCTGGGACTGGGGCTGTCGGCGGCGATGAATGCGCCGATAGAGAAGACGGACTATGGTGTATTCAGGATGTGATGCACATGAACCAAATCCTTCTCGAAATCGACGGATCGATTGGCATCGTCACACTCAACAACGCCGAAAAACACAACGCGTTTGACGACCTGCTAATCGCGGAATTGACTGCAGCATTCAACGCGCTCGACGCGAACAGTGCGGTTCGCGTGGTTATACTTTCCGCGCTCGGCAAATCGTTTTCCGCAGGCGCGGATCTTAACTGGATGAAGCGCATGGCGAACTATTCGCCGGAAGAAAACCTCCGCGATGCGACGGCGTTGGCAAAACTGATGAGTACGCTCCACGACCTCTCCAAACCGACCATCGCACGCGTGCAAGGTGCGGCCTACGGAGGTGGCGTTGGTCTGGTCGCGTGCTGCGACATTGCGATAGGAACGCTGAATGCCGCGTTCTCACTTACAGAAGTGAAACTGGGACTGATCCCCGCAGTAATTTCGCCCTATGTGATCGCTGCCATTGGCGAACGTGCTGCGCATCGCTACTTTCTGACTGCCGAACGCTTCGATGCGGCCGAAGCATTTCGCCTCGGCTTGCTGCACGAACTTTCGGCGAACGATGACGACATGGATGAAAAAATCAATGACATCTGCGATGCTTTGATGTTGGGCGGACCAGGCGCGCATCGTGAAGCCAAGGCGCTAGTCAATGCAGTCGCCAGTCGGCCAATCGACAACATAGTCGTTGCCGATACGGCAAAACGTATCGCTCGAGTACGCGCCAGCGCCGAGGGCAAGGAAGGCTTATCTGCCTTTCTGGAGAAGCGCAAGCCCCGCTGGATCGTGGAAAGCTAACATCATGTTCAGCAAAATTCTTATCGCCAACCGTGGCGAAATCGCCTGCCGCGTCATCAAGACCTGCAAACGTATCGGCATTCGCACCGTCGC
>JANMPY010000416.1:0-1500 GCA_031370095.1 Betaproteobacteria bacterium | reverse complement strand
CTCCGCGACTACCGAGATCAGTCCTACTGGCCAGCAGCGCCAACATTTATGGTAACGCCACGGTTTCGCCCATTGATGAAACGGCACCATCCGCACCAACCAATGATTACGCCGTCAGCAAGCTCGCCATGGAATATATGGCGCGCCTTTGGTTTGATAAATTGCCGATCACCATGGTTCGACCGTTTAATTACACGGGCGTCGGTCAGTCGCTGCTATTTTTGCTGCCGAAAATCGTTGACCATTTTAGGCGCCGTGCGCCGGTAATTGAGCTCGGCAATCTGCATGTCATTCGCGATTTTTCTGACGTTCGAATGGTCGTGCGCTGCTATCGCTTGTTGATTGAGTCAGCTCAACGTGGCGAGGCATTCAATATCTGTTCAGGCGTCGGCCATTCACTGCAAGAGGTCATTGCTATCATGCGAGAGCTGTCCGGACATGATTTGGATGTCGTCGTGAATCCTGCGTTTGTGCGCAGCAATGAAGTACATACGTTGATTGGCTCCCGCGCAAAGCTTGACGCTGCAATTGGGCGGGTGGATTCGATCCCGCTTCAGGAAACGATTCAATGGATGTTAACGGCGGTTTAGTCAACGTTTCTCGTTCAGCTACAACGCTATTTTTCAACCACCGCGTCTCGTCTCTTATCGCCAGAAATTTTCGCTGACGATTAAGAATTAGCTTGATGGGGAAAATATCTTGCACATACCAAAACCGAACAACACGCAAGCCGTAGACTTACAGGAGCTCCTGCTGGAAGACGGAGATGATTTCGTTGAAGCCGCCTTCATGGCACTGTTGAAGCGGCGTCCCGATGCAAATGGCGGACGAGCTTACCTGCGCGCACTGCGCAGCGGCACCAGCAAGCTGCAAATTCTGTACGAGCTATCAATGTCGGATGATTGCCGCCGCGTTGGCGGTGAGATCGCCGGCCTGAGCGACGCATGTGCGCGAGCAGGCATCGGCGAGGCGAATGATAAATCTTTGGTGGCGCCGCCCACAGATGTCGCGCAAGTCACGCGTGCGGAGCAGTTGCTCGTGATTGTGGATATGGACAAATTCATCGAGCTCGCTTACTGGGTGTTGCTGAAGCGCCCGCCTGATGCGGAGGGCATCGCCAATTGTCGCGGCAGGCTTCAGGGTGGCGCAGGCAAAGCACAAGTCCTGTACGAGCTTTTCACCTCGTCCGAGTGTCGCGAGATGGGCATTGAGCTGCCGGGGTTGCGGGATGCATTTACGCGGGAGAGTCTGCATGTTGTTGATGAACAAATATCCGCGCGGCCTGAGGAGTTGCCGACGACCGCGACAACCCTGGCCGAATTGCTCGGCTACCAGGGTGGCCGGTTCGTCGATTGCGCGTACATGACGCTGCTGAAGCGCGCACCGGATGGCGAAGGATTTCAGCATCGTTTGGAGCAGTTGCTCGACGGCACCGCAAAAATTCAAATTTTGAGCGAAATGTCGGCGTCAAAGGAGGCAATTGCGGCGGGCGTTAATTTG
>JANMPY010000394.1:0-4412 GCA_031370095.1 Betaproteobacteria bacterium | reverse complement strand
CCGCGCCCGCGAGGTGCTGCAGATGGAAATCTCGGGCGCGGTGGCCATCCAGGGCGTGCTGTCGGCGCTGACCGAGGCCGCCTTCGGCGGTCGGTCGGTGCGCGCGGGCAACCTGCGGCAGCTGATGCCCTGGCTGGCGGCGGAAGAGCCGGGCTACGAAAAACTGCTCGCCATCACGGATCATGTCTCGGGCATGACCGACGGCTACATCCTCAGGCAGTACCGCGGGATTTCGGGCGACCGCTTGCCCGGCGGCCGCCCCTAGCCCCGACCGCGGCGCGCGCGCAACCGGCCGCACGGCTTGACCCTCCCCGCCTCGCTGCTAGAATGCCGCCCGCTTGTCGTCGCGTGCGTCCAGCGGGTCCGCGCGGCGCCAAAACGACCTTAGGTGGGGATGTAGCTCAGTTGGGAGAGCGCCTCGTTCGCAACGAGGAGGTCGTCGGTTCGATCCCGATCATCTCCACCATTTAATTCTCTTATGGGCCAGGCTCAGCGCAACCCGAACTTGTGAACCCCGTCAGGACCGGAAGGTAGCAGCGGTAAGCGAATCCTCGGGTGTGCCGCTGATCCACCTGGCCCTACCTCTTGCCGGACGGGCACATGTCGCAACGCGCGCTGACACTCAAGTACCGGCCGCAGGTGTTCACCGACCTGGTCGGGCAGGACCATGTGACTCGTGTGCTCGAGCGTGCGCTCGAGACCAACCGTGTGGCGCATGCTTTCCTGTTCACGGGCGCGCGCGGAGTCGGCAAGACAACGAGCGCGCGGATCCTCGCCAAGGCGCTCAATTGTGTCGGCGCAGACGGGAAAGGCGGAATTACCTCCAAACCTTGCGGTGTTTGTGCGGCTTGTACTGAAATTGATTCGGGGCGCTTCGTTGATCTGCTGGAAGTTGATGCGGCAACCAACACCAAGGTCGACGAGATGCGCGAATTGCTCGAGACCGCGCAGTACGCGCCTGTGTCGGGGCGCTACAAGGTTTACATCATCGACGAAGTACATATGCTGTCGAAGTCCGCGTTTAATGCGATGCTGAAAACGCTGGAAGAGCCGCCTGGCCATGTTGAATTCATTCTGGCCACCACGGATCCGCAAAAACTGCCGATTACGGTGTTGTCGCGTTGCCTGCAATTCAATCTGAAAAATCTGCCGCCGCTTTTGCTTGAAGCCCACTTGGCAAAAATATTAAAGGCCGAAAATATTGCCTTCGAGCCGCTGGCGCTGCCGCTGCTGAGTCGTGCGGCCGAGGGTAGTGTGCGCGATTCGCTGAGCTTGCTTGATCAGGCGATCGCATACGGCGCAGGAGAGGTCAAGACCGATAACGTGGCGACGATGCTGGGAGCGCTTGACCAATCGTATTTATTTGCCTTGCTCAATTGTCTGGCCAGACTTGACGCGAAAACGCTGATCGCCGAAATCGATCAAATCGCATCGCGCAGCATTTCGTTTGACATTACGCTGAAGGATTTCGCCAGTGTGCTCGCGCGAATCGCGCTGGTGCAAAGCGCGGGCGCGTCTGCAGTCGAGGGGCCGGACGCAACACGGACGATTGACGCAGCCGCCAAGCTCAACGCAAATGACGTGCAACTTTTTTACCAGATTGCCTTACTCGGTCGCCGCGATTTGGCGTTGGCGCCGGACGAGCATTCGGGTTTTACGATGACGATGTTGCGCATGTTGTCGTTCGCAAGCGGACAAACCGGGCGCGCGGCGTCAACGCCGGAAGGCAACGCGAATGCGGAACAAAAACTGTCGATGCCACCAGCAAAAGAGTACGCGCCTACAAAGGTAAGCCCCAGCATTGGCGCGGCTCGTGGCGGCAAAAGCGTCCAGGAGCCAGTGTTGGCGGGGACTTTGTATGCAGTCTCGCCAGCCGACGCGGGCGCTGCGGTTTCCTTCAACGGCGATTGGCCGGGTTTTCTCGCGCGACTGAACTTTAACGGCATGGCGGGCATGTTGGCCAAGCAGTGCGAATTTTTGTCGTTCGCAGGTGGCATTCTTGAGTTGGCCTTACCAGCTGCGCAAAAGCATTTGGCCGAAAAAGCATTTCAGGAAAAACTTAAATCAGAGCTGCTGCCGCATTTCGGTGCCAACCTGCGCTTGAATATTCGCATCATTGATGTCGCCGATAAAAGTATTGCGGGCAACAGCCTCGCGGCAGTTGAGAATCGCGAACGTTCAGATCGCCAAGTGGCGGCTGAGGCGGCAATTTTGGCGGATCCATTTATCAATAGTCTGAAGCAGGATTTTGGCGCGGAAGTTTTGCCGTCGTCGATTCGCCCTGCCAATAATTAAACACGAAACGCGGAGAAAAATATGATGAAGGGCGGATTGGGCGGCTTGATGAAACAAGCGCAGATGATGCAAGACAACATGAAAAAGGCGCAGGAACAACTTGCGACCATAGAGGTTGAAGGTCAATCGGGCGGCGGCATGGTGAAGGTTGTCATGACTTGTCGCAACGACGTCAAGCGCGTCTCGATTGACGCGAGTGTGATGGACGACAAAGAAATGCTTGAGGATTTACTTGCAGCGGCCGTTAACGACGCGGTGCGCAAAGCCGAAGCGACCTCTCAGGAAAAAATGAGCGGCCTGACGGCGGGGATGCAGTTGCCGCCCGGAATGAAGCTGCCGTTTTAAGCTTTGATTGATGCGACAACCGTCGTCACTTGAAGCCTTGATTCAGGCGTTGCGCTGCCTGCCTGGCGTCGGGCCAAAGTCTGCGCAGCGTATGGCTTATCACCTGCTGCAGCGCGATCAGGATGGTGCCAGGCGGCTGGCGGATTCGATGAAAAATGCAGTCGAGCGGGTGCGCCACTGCGATATGTGCAATACCTTTACGGAAACTGAAATTTGCGAAATATGCGTGTCGTTCAAACGCGATAAATCGTTGCTGTGCGTGGTCGAGACGCCCGGCGATTTATTGATGATGGAGCAAACGCAGACTTATCGCGGCCTGTATTTTGTATTGATGGGGCGACTGTCACCGTTGGACGGCATCGGACCGAAAGACATTCATCTTGAAAGCCTCATCAAGCGCGCCTCCGACGGCCTCGTCAAAGAAGTTATTCTTGCCACCAATTTCACCGTCGAAGGCGAAGCGACCGCGCACTACATCAGCGAGTTGCTCGGCGAGCAAGGCTTGAAGGTTTCGCGCATCGCACGCGGCCTGCCGGTTGGCGGCGAGCTTGAGCATGTTGATGCGGGGACATTGGCGCAAGCTTTTATCGAGCGCCGGGCGGTCTAATTTATTTCATGCTCGAGACGTGCTGGCTTGTAAACAATTGAGCCGCGCGCGTAAAAATTGCCCGAATAAAACGGTACAGCTTTGGCAGCAACCAAATCGTCAGCAACACGAACAGCATCAGCAAAATAACAAATATCAGCGGATGCTGAATCGCTAGCCACAATCCACCCAGCACTGCGGCGTCCTCGGTAAATGATGCGATCCAATTGCTGACCGGCTCCGGCGAGGTATTGATTGCAGCGCGTCCGCCAGCCTTCAAGAAATGCGTGCCTGCGGTCACCGTGCCGCCGAGCAAGCCTGCGGTCAGCGCCCACGCCTGCCCGTCCTCTGCGCCGATGACGCCAGCAGCAAGCAACGCGCCGGCAGGAATGCGAATGAACGTGTGGATCGCATCCCAAATCGTGTCGACCGCCGGAATTTTATCGGCGAAGAATTCTATGAAAAGCATGAACCCGGTAGTGCCCAGCACCAGCGGGTGAGAAAGCAGCTCGAAACTTTTTGGCGCGGTCCAGTCGAACCAATGGAAATGCCCGGCGAGACCAACCAGAAACAGTACCGCGTAGAGGCGAATGCCGCTGGCCCACGCGAGCGCGAGTGCTAAAGCGATGTTGGTGAATTGATCCAATTAATTTTTTCGCAAACGTGGCGTTGATATTTCAATCGTAACGCGATTTGCATTATTCGTAACGGTTAGTCATTGGAAAAAACTTGGGAAGGTGTTGACCGAGTTATCGAAATATGGCTATAATTGCGGTTCTCTGTAATTCATTAGTTCGGGCGCGGGGTGGAGCAGTCTGGCAGCTCGTCGGGCTCATAACCCGAAGGTCGCAGGTTCAAATCCTGCCCCCGCAACCAAAGCTGGTTTCCAGTCTGGTGAGTAACGAATCGTTCTTTAAAAACACAGACAATCGATAGATGTGGGCGCTTGGTAGATTGGGTGCCCTGTGTTGACGGACTGGCTGGTGCTGTCAAAGGTGCTGGTTGGTAGAAGGTCAGGCTGATAAGCTGACTGGGAGTTAATGCGGGGTTTGAACTCAACATATCGAAGTGCTCACAAGAAGTAAACAGTAGGTAATTGGAAACATTTACCTGTTAGTAACTTTGAGTGATTAAACGTTTGGTTTCGGCCAGACGTTGCAACAAACAGGTATTGAACTCAAGAGTT
>JANMPY010000136.1:0-4020 GCA_031370095.1 Betaproteobacteria bacterium | reverse complement strand
GGTGCCGGAGTATTCGACATTACACGCCGAGCTTACCGGTGGAACACCAGTGGTGACGGTGCGGTATCTGGATTAACGCTCATTGACGACGGAGTCTCTGGTTGTCACTGATAGTCAAACTCTAATACTGGCGCGGCTTTTCAGCCATAATACCGCTAAAACACTCGCCAATACTGGAGTTCAGCTTTCCGGTCTTTCTGAATGCGCGCGAATTAATTTATGCCGCAACCGTAGCCGCACCACGCCGCAAACAGTTTCTGCCGTTTTGCTTGCCCGCATACATGGCCGCGTCGGCCAGCTTAAGCAATGCCTCAGCGTGGAGGCCGTCGAGCGGTGCCAGCGCATAGCAGATGGTCACGCCGACGTGGCAGGTGTGTTGGCTCAACCTAAACGGCTCACCAATGGCGTCGAGCAATTTGCCGCCTAATTCCTGTGCCTGCGCGTCGCTTTGCAGCCCGCCGGCCAGCACCACAAATTCGTCGCCGCCCAGGCGGGCAATGCCGTCGCCGGTACGCATGGTGGCGCGCAATCGGCTGGCCACAATCTCCAACAACTCGTCCCCCACGTCATGACCGAACTGGTCGTTCACACGCTTGAAGGCATCCAGATCAAGCATGTAAACGGCGAGCGTTTTTTCCGGCGTGCAGTTGTGCAGCGCAGCCGTGAGGGTGGTGTTCAACCCGCGGCGATTAAGGAGCCCGGTCAATGGATCGGTGTGGGCGAGCGAATGCAGCGTCGCGTGCTCCTGCGTTGCGCGCTGTGCGGCGATGTGTGCAGCAGTCGAGCGTAATACGGCGATGCGCAAAAACATCAACATATCGAAAGTGGCACCAAACTGAAAAGAATGCATCGTCCAGAAATTTGCGCCGATGTAGCCCTTGACGACGCCGACCATCACCGCGCTGGCGGCGAAGTAACCAATCCAGGCCAGCAAAAAATAACTACCGACAGTGTCGCCACGCCGCATGCGTGCGATCGCGCCGGGCACACCAAGCAGTGAAGGCATCAGCCCCAGCGTGCTCATGACGACGCTGACGCCATGGATGTCGATCCAGTCCAGCGCGTGTGCGAGCGCTGCAAGTGCCAGCACACCCGCAAGGATTTTCGTGGTCTGACGCAGACGGCGGCTCATGTCCGGCCCCAACACATCCTCGATGAATAGTGCAGTTCCACAGGCGGCCATGAGTGCCGAAATGCCCGCCATGTGTTTTTCAATCCAGTGGATGTCAGTCCACAGGTACAGCTCGCCGATGCCGAAAAAATGCACCGAGAAAAGCGCGCTGCTAAGAATGAGCAACGCATATTTCATGTAAAGATGTTCACGCAGGCTGACCCATTGCAGCAGGCTGTAGAACAACAGGCACAATGCCAAACTCGTCAACAACCCTTGCAGCATTTGTTCATTCAAGGCGTGAGCGTGAAAGGCGGAGAGCTTACTCAGCGTGATTGGCAGGATCATCGCGCCGAGTGTTTCGACGCGCAGCAGCATTGTGTATTGCACGTCGGGCTGTAGTTTCAAGGGCGCAGCATGTGAACGGCTGCGAATGGGGCGCTGTGCAAGCGGCTGCGCATTGCCGAGCAGCGCATGCTGAACTACCTGTCCTGCGGTGGCGACGTAAACGTCAACGCGGTTCAGCAAACTGTAGTCAATATCGAGGATCCATCGGTCACCCGCTTGGGCATTTGCTAACGCTGCCGGCGCCGACACCAGCACCGGGACGCGCAACCAGACGACCTTTTTCCGCAGGCCCAGAGTCGCGTATGCCGACTGTGGCGCGGCAAACCGTGCCGGTGCCGCCAGCACATCGTCGATCGTGAGCTTGCCCTCTGGATCGTGCAGGATGGTGACCGCGCGCCAAACGTCAACGATGGCGTCGGCATCTTTGAGGATCAAAGGCGCATCCGTTGGCGCGGCCAGACTCGACAGGCTTGCCGCGAATAGCAGGACGGTAACGGCACACCTGCATGCGGACAAGGAAGGGAATAGGCGCGGCATCAAATAAAACGGTGAAAGCAAATAATTTATGAGTATAGGTTATTCAAGCGCATGAACTGCATTGACTACTGTCACCTTCAGGAGAGTTGCGGCCAGGAAATCATCGTCCTGCTTTTTTCGCCGACGCGTTCCAGCTGCCTTTGACCGTCACCGCGTCTTCCAGCGAATTCATCCAGCCCGACGCTTTGGCATCTTCGCTCCAACGGTCGAGCATCAAATCGACACGGTCGCGCAAATGCTGCGGCAATTTGAGCGGGCGGGTTTGATCCATCAGCAGCCTGGTCATGACGTGGTAACCCAATACGCGGGTGATCAAACGCGCAATGGAAAATTCGGGAAACGCCAGACGCACCAAGCCATCGATTGCGCGCGTAAGCAACATGAAGGCCGCGAACAGGAAACGTGACAGCCAATGCAGCGGGCCATTCAGACCCAAATCCTTGGCGGTGGCAGATCCGCATAAATAGCGCGTTAACAACACCGGAAATGGCTTCACCACACGCAGCGGAATTACCGTCTCCATGTTATGCATCAGCGCATTGCCAAGCGCCGGTCGCGGATCGAAAATTTCCGGCCGTTGCTTTCGATCAGCGCGACCACGCGCCTGCATGCAGGTAAACATCGCCTCGGCTTCTTCCATCGTGTCAACCATCAGCTCGCGGGAAATACCGAGCACGTGGCCCGTTACGTTCCACGCATGCAGATAGGCCTCCTCATCCGCGCGCGGCAGTGCGAGACCGAGTTTTCGCATGCTGCGCAAGAATACATAGCTGAACGTGAGCAGCGTGTACGCCAACTCCTCCTGATTGCACGGCAAACCCTCCTCGCCGGTTTTCCAGCCGTGCGCAAACAGGGTCTGGTGCATATTGTCGCCAGCCGTGCCAGGCAGCGGCGGCACGATGCCGGTGTCGCTGGAATATTGATTGTTCAATGCAGTGCCAAGCGACGATACTGCAGCCTCGGGGTTTCCGCGCAAGATGAGATTGCGGATGGTGGCGTGGATCAAGCGCACTTTCAAAATCTGCGCGATGCCGCCGCCATCAGGCGCAGTCAGCCCGCCCGCCATCATCACCGGAAAAATCATCGCGCCGGTCGCACGAATCCGGTAGTCGGTATGGTTCACCAGTTGCCCGGTCGACTGCAGCACGGCGGCAAGATCAGGAATCACGTAGCACTCCGGCAGGCTGGAACAAAATAACATCGTCACCGAGAGCGCGCCGTAATCGATAAACAGTGTTTCCGCGCGTTCAAGTTTGCCGCGATCAGCCCACGCGGGCAGGGTACACGCGGCTTGCAGGTATTGCTCAAGCGGCGCGCCGATTTCAGGCTCCAGACCCGCGCTCGATGCCCGCCATTCGGTGATGCTGCGGTTGTCCGCCCATTGCGCAAATGTCTGCGTGATGGTGGCCAGTTTTTGCCACTGCGGCTGCCATTGCGTTGCCAGCGTTATTGGATTGACTGCATGCGGCGACGTGGTCAATGTTGCCGCATCGGGCAGGTGCAGCCACGAGCCCAAAATATTGGCAATGGTGGCATCGGCCAGCGGGTCGGCCGAATATTGCATGCGATCCAGCAGTGAATTTAACGGCTCAGTTGGTGCGGAATTAGGCAGGGTCATGAGGTGTATTTTTCAGGTGTTGTTGCGCATTTTGCGTGAATTGATGCGTAGTCTATCGACCAATATTAACCCGCGCCAGTGGCGTAGAATCCGCACTTCGCTCAGCAGCACTTTCCAAGTAGTACTTTCGACTTCATGCCAGAAAAATTTCATGCTCGCTTCCATCGAATCACGCTTAAGTAAAGA
Source organism: Betaproteobacteria bacterium (assembly GCA_031370095.1). Taxonomy (GTDB): domain Bacteria; phylum Pseudomonadota; class Gammaproteobacteria; order Burkholderiales; family Usitatibacteraceae; genus UKL13-2. Next base: position 220 of record JANMPY010000136.1, on the reverse strand, counting down.
AATCGCTGCCAAACCGCAACAAGTCGCCGCCGCCGTGGCGCTGCTCGATGAAGGGGCGACGGTGCCTTTCATCGCGCGCTATCGCAAAGAGGCGACCGGCGGGCTCGACGATATTCAATTGCGTCTGCTGGAAGAGCGGCTGCGTTATTTGCGTGAACTGGAAACGCGACGTGCGGCGATTCTTGAGAGCATCGATGCGCAGGGCAAGATGACGGATGCC
>JANMPY010000346.1:0-4876 GCA_031370095.1 Betaproteobacteria bacterium | reverse complement strand
TCAATCGCGCGCAGGCCCAGCCGCAGCTTGGCCAAAAAGCTTACCGGTGTACCGCCAATCGATTCCAGCGCCCTGCTGATTTGGACGAGCGCGACGGCGAGAACAATAAAAAATACCAGTACTAAAACAGCAGTCAGCACGGTAAGCAGAACCATGATTCAAGCTCCTAGTGTTTGAGCATGCACTGCGGACATCCGGGGCAGCCATTGGCGTGGGCCTCGATGGCGGACGCCCCGGCGTTAATGTTGAGGGCACTCGCGAGAATTTCCCCGGCCACGGCGTTGGTCTTGTACAGCGCAGGAATATGCACGGTGTTGTTGGCCACCCGCTGTCCCACATCCCAAATACGTGCGACCACGCCGTTGATGGTGGTCGCAGTACGATGGATCAGCCAAAGCAACAAGGTGACCACCAGGCTCACCACTAAGCCGAGTGCCAATGAAACCCACCACACGAATTGAGCCGCCTGCTCGGGCGACGTTGATAAATTATCCATTTGTAATCTCCTCGCTTAGGCGACGCGGCGCCGGTCTGCTTCCGTCAGAGCACCGACAATTGCCCCGGCATTGCCCTCGATGGCCTTGGCACCAACCAGCAAATCCTTGGCCACTTTATTGGTGGCGTTAAGTTGCCAGATGGGTTTCGTGTTTTGTTCGATTTGCTCGACCACTTCGAGCGCCGTTCCTGCCAACGCCGCGATGCGCCGTGCCAGCAAAATGATCGTGATCAGCAGCGCGGCGGCGGCGACCACAATGGTGCCGGCGATGGCAAGCCAGATGAACCACCATTGATAAATTTCCTGGGTGCTCATAGGCCTTCCTCCCGCTCGATTCTTTGTTTTGCTTCGCCAATGTAGGCGTGGCCTTCGGCCTGAAGCTGCTGTTGTCGATGCGATGCGGGAACAAACTTTCCCGAGTACTGCAACTTGCGATAGAAATAGTGCGCGGCCCGCATCATCAGTCCTGGCTCCTCGACATGACCCCACCCGCTGGGAATGTTGCCGGTCTTTACCCAACGATCCGTGAGGTTGCTCTTGCGCTGGCTGATGCGTCGCAGCGGGCGAATAAAACTGCCGACGATACGACTCGCACCGGCGGAAATAGTCTTGCCTGGCGGGGCCTTGTAGAACGGTGCGAACGCATCGGGAAAGCCCGGCATGGTGCAACCGATGCAGATGCCACCGGTGTTCATACAACCACCGGCGTGGCCAATTGCACCACGCGACACCATATTGCACTGAACCACCGGACCCCAGCAGCCCAGCTCGACGAGACACTCGCTATCGCCGTACTGTTTGGCGAAAATGCCTTCCTCGTAGTTGCCTGCGCGCACGCAGCCGCGATGCACCGTGTCCTTGAACATCCAGGCGGGCCGACCAAGCTCGTCGAACGCCGGCAATGGTCCCACACCGGCGAGGAACATCAATACCGCCGCCACGGTTTCAGTGAAATTGTCGCCCACCGGCGAGCAGCCCGGAATGTTGATCACCGGTAGCCCCAGCGCGCTCAGAAAATCCTTGCCGAGATAATCCATGACCCCCATCGAGCCCGTGACGTTGCCCGCCGCCGCCGGAATTCCGCCCCACGTCGCGCAGGTACCGATGGCGATGACGGCCGCAGCGCCGGGTGCCAGATCGCGCAGCCAGTGGGCAGTGGGGATCGGTTGCGGACTGCCATCGGCAGAAATATTGGCACCCATTGCCGACCAGTAGCCGCCGTATTCTGCCGCGATCTTTTCATTCGCCACCGAGCCCTCGTAGATAACGACATACGGAGCGCCCAGCTTGCCTTCGCAGGCCCGCCGGTAGGGTGCGATGAATGCCTCGCCGGCTTCGGTGGCAAGTACGGGATGATGCAAAATTACTTTCGGGAGGCCGGGGATGGCACCACTGATCAGTTGCTCTACGCTCGGATTCTGCGCACCCACTGCGGCGATAGAGCAACCGTCGCAACTCATTCCAGCGAGCCAAAAGGCATGCACCTCGCCAATCGGGCCGGGCTCAAGCCCGAATGCAGGTGTGTGTGCGTTGGTCAGTGCGGACGCTGTAGAGGCAACCATGAGGCTATCCTTTGCTTTCACGATCTGGCCGAAACGTTTTGCATGCAGCCGCCACGGCGAGGTTCGATTGCCGCGTTCACAGCGCGCAATTACCGCGTTGCCAGCGAAACTTCCAAACAACAATTACCTGTATAGACCTTGCCGCAAGGGTAAGGTCAAGAACTATTTGCGTTTACCGGAAGGCGCTCGCTCAGTCAGCTTGTCGATAGGTAATTTGGCACAGTTGCAGGGGGAGAACAATGCGTCGCAGATACATTCTGGCAGACGGTCGCGCGGGGTGGATAACAAAGCTTCATGGCGAGCCGAAAGATCGTCGCAGCGGCCTTGGAGGATACCGAGCTGCAGATATATGTCACGGAGTTTTTCATCCATCAGCGCGAGCAGACGCGGTCGCATAGTCAGTTTGTGCTCTCCGTCCATGAGTTCCTGCAATTCCGGAATCGTCAAATCAAGACGGCGCAGGCCAATCACCAGTCGCGCCCGATCCACTCCCGCCCGGTCGTACAGACGGTAGCCAGATTCGCTGCGCACTGTTGGCTTGAGCAGGCGAATACCTTCGTAAAACCGCAACGTTTTGGTGGTGGTGCCGAGTAGCTTGGCCAGTTGACCGATGCGGATTCCTTGTCGCTCCATGGCAGGCTCCAAAACTATTGTGTCGTGCGGATAACCGATTTGCGAGTCTGGGCTCCAGCATGAAAAAAATGCAAACGAACGCTAGACGCGGAATGGAGACGGACGCACGTCCTCTTGGCGCGCGGTCACGGCGCTGATCCGGAGTGCCTGAAGCTTTTCGGCCACTGCGCGAACCGCTTCAGCTCCCGGGCAATGGGGGGCGAAGTCAATTGGCGCAACCCCAATACGTTCAGCCTCCGTGAACTGCGCTTCTTCCGGAATCGTGCCAATCAGGGTCATATCGTGTTTCCGGCAGAACTCTTCGATTGCCGTTTGGTCTTCGGTATTTTTTACCTTGTTGGCGACAGCGTAAAGATGAGGAATCTCCAGCTCTCTGGCCAACGCAAAAGTTCGTCCCGCAGCCTCCATTGATCGAAAATACGGCTCCGTGACCACCAGCATCACATCGACATTGCGTGCCGTGCCCCGCTTCAAGTGTTCGAGACCGGCTTCCATGTCCGTAATGGTGTATTCGCCGTAGCCGCTCATCTCCGCAATCAAGCCCCGTACCGCACGGTGCGAGGAGCACATGCAGCCGCTGCCAGCGCTACCCTCCGCCGGCTTTCCCATCAAAATTAACTCAATACCTTGCGGAGCCGCCGCCGCGTACTTATCCAGCAAATCTTTGTGTGAGAGCGTCAGGTGAAGCTTCCTGCTACCGTCTGCTTCTTCCTTCACCTCAACCACGCTGGGCGGTATATTTTTAATATTGTCCGCGTCTTCGCGACTAACGCCAAGGGTGAGCGCGAGATTCGGATTAGGGTCGCCATCGATGGCGAGGACTTTGCACCCCTCTTCGGCCAAGATACGGGCGAGCGTGCCGGCCAAGGTGGTTTTGCCGGATCCGCCTTTTCCTACAGTTGCAATTTTCATCGATTGACTCCTTGTCGTTGTTGGTTCGACCAGCCTTGAGACAGAGCACCAAGACCAGCCAGGAGCGCTCGCTTAATTACTCGGTAGCAGCTTGCCTGACTCACTCGCGTCAGACGCAACACGGATGGGCACCGGAACGCCCATCATCCTGGCCATCGCCCGGGGTGCGAACGCAAAAGCGAGGACACTTAGCGATAGGAATACGTGCTGAACCAGCATGTGGAAAGTGGCAAACATTCCACCGAGCGGCGAATTTATAACCCCTTCCGCGAGCGACGGCACACAAATCACACCCGTCACCATCCATAGCGCCGCCACGGATCCGATGCCGGCGCGCATTGGAACCGAGCAATCGCAAGCGCTGCGCGGTCGCAACGCTAAAACGATACCGGCAATGGCCAACACACCGGCCCAAGGGAACAGGAAGGCGTATATCCCGGTAATTGCGTGCAATTGCGTTGCGTATTTGTAGGGTACAAAGACGGCAAGACTTACCGCAGCAGCGAATAACGCGATGCGGAAAATTGTCCAGACCAGGGTGCGACTATTTGATTTTGACATTGCGTGCATGCTCGTTCTCCTCAAGTCGTCTGTGGTGGCAACGATCCAGTTCTTGCAGGTCACTATAACCCTTGGCTTCCCGCGATTCAACGTAGCGTTGGAAAAAGCTTGACCTTACCCTTAGGATAAGGTTTAACTGTCAGTCAAACAAGCATTGTCCAGAGGGCAAGGTTATAAAAAGACTGCAACCAACGCACAGTTGAGGGGAAAATATGCAACCGTCAATGTCTATTTCCGTGGTTAACGCACAATCATTGTCGGCCAAATCAAAGTCGGTTGGCACGGGCGGTTCATTCGCATTTCTTTTCGCGCTGCTCTTTGCGCTAGCGCTTAGTCCGGCCTGGGGTCAGTCGACGGCAACCGATGCCAAGGCACCCGCCGATCAAACTGCGACTGGCTCGGGCACGACCACTCTGCCGACCATCAACGTCACTGACGTCAAGTCGGTGCCAAAAACCGAGCTCTCGAACGATCCGACGACAAATCCAGCGTCAGTCACGGTGTTCGATTATCCCGACGAGAAGAAGCGCAGCATTCGCGATTATGTCGATCTGCTCAAGCCGGTTACCGGCGTGTCTGCGAACAACTTCGATCAGGGCGGCGTTGGTTTCGGGCTCACCTTGCGCGGCTTTTCCCAGCGCAGTAATGGCTCGAATGCGGCCGTATTTATTGACGGCGTGCCCGTCAATCAGACTAGTCATACTTTGTCAAA
>JANMPY010000309.1:0-10361 GCA_031370095.1 Betaproteobacteria bacterium | reverse complement strand
TGCCGGCGATTTCGCGACGCGCACAATATGCAATTGGTCCCGCCCGCCGGGGTCAGGAGGGCATTGCGCTCATTATCGTGTTGTGGATTACGACCTTGCTGATGCTGATCGCGTCTTCTTTCATTTACGCGATGCGCACCGATGTAAATATCGTCGCCAATTCGCTGGCGCGCGCGCGTCTCGAAGCAGCGACCGATGCCGCCGTACAGCGTGGTATTTTTGAAATGTTGAAGCCGCCACAATTGCCGAATCGCTGGACCACTGATGGCGTGGCCACGCCTTGGAACTATCAGGGCATTGCCGTGGAAGTCACGATGACAGACGAGTCTGGTAAAATCGACATCAATACGGCTTCCGATGCCCTGATGCGCGGTTTATTCGCCTCGCAGGGCATGAAAGATGAAGAAGCCGCTGCAATAACAGATGCAATACTCGATTGGCGCGATCCGGATTCGTTGAAGCGCCTGCGCGGAGCAGAAGAAGCCGAATATCTCGCGGCCGGGTATTCCTATAAACCAGCCAATGCGGCGTTCCAGTCGAACGAGGAATTACGCCTCGTGATCGGCATGACGCCAGAACTATTCGATAAGGTTGCGCCATTGATCACGATCTACTCACGTCAGCCTGGCATCAACCCAAACATCGCTTTGCGTGGCGTGTTGCGTGCGCTGCCGGGTGCAACCGATTTACTCGTTGACCAATTCATGGCGCAGCGCGAACAGGCGCGTGCGGCGAAACTGCCGCTGCCGCAATTTGCGCCGGCTGCGGGTCTGTCGAGCTTTGCAAATCGCATCGCGATTGTCCGCGCCGTTGCCACCGGCGGTGAAGGCGCTCTGGGCGCAAGCTTCGTGCGCGAGGCCGTGGTGATGCTCCCGCCAACACCGAAACGACCGTATGCTTTTTTGCGCTGGAAAGATGGTGTCGCGATGCCGTTGGTCGATGCCACCGTCACCGCCGCGGCAACGTTGCAATGATTCCCTTATGACTCAGGCTATTTCAAACCCCGGCATCGATAAGGCTTCGTTAAAGCCAGCCCCAGCGCTAGCCCCCGCGAACGGCTTCGTTAAGTTTTTGCGGTGGTGGACGGCTGAGTTAAAAGCGCTGCTGCCGACTGCGATGGCAAGCTTGCTTGACGGCGACACGGTCGCCACCAACGTCGGCGTTGACGACACCGGCGTGACCATCTTCTCCGGCAGTGACGCAACAAAATCAGTGCCGCAGCGTGTGTCGAATGACGCACTCGCCACCAGTCCCGCAATGCGTGAGTTGATTGGCGCAGGACGCGACCGCGTGCGACTGGTGTTGACGCCCGAGCAGGCACTGGTGAAGACCATTAGCCTGCCGCTGGCGACCGAAGAAAATCTGCGCGAAGTGATCGGCTTTGAGTTGGATCGCCACACGCCGTTCACGCCGGATCAGGCTTACTACGATGTGCAAATCGTGCGGCGCGATCCACAACATGAAAAAATTATTGTCGCCCTCGCCGTGGCGTCGAAGTTTGAGATTGCCGCATTGGTTGAGACGCTACGCCGCGCCGGGCTCACGTGTACCGCGATTGGCGTCAGTGAGGTTGCGGGAGGCAATGCGGGGTTGTTCGACCTTCAGCCTGTGTTCGACAAGCCGCCGCGTCGCTTGAGCCGCATGCATGTCGTCAATCTTGGTTTGCTCGCGTTAGCGGCCATGTTTGCGTTTGCCGCCATCATTTTGCCGATCTGGCAAAAGCGTGAAGCGGTCAAAGTGTTGAACCCGCAGGCTGCAAAGTCGGGCGCCGAATTTCTGATCAGCGAACGCGTGTACACGGAGTACACGAAGCTCGCCGCCGAATACAATTTTTTGGCGACCAGAAAACACGCCGTTTATCCGGTATTGACCGTGATCGAAGAATTGGCGCGGACGTTTCCCGACACCACATGGGTGCAGCGACTCGATATCAAAATCAACGGCAAAGTCCGTGAACTCACCGTGCTGGGCGAGGCGCAGTCGGCATCCAAGGTCATCGAAAATATTGAGCAGTCGCCGCAGTCGCTGTTTCAGAATTCCAAACAATTGACGCAAACCACGCGCATGCAGCCCAACACGGAGCGCTTCCACGTGTCATCAGAAATAAAGCCGAGGCCGATACCGGCAATGGAAAGCATCGATGATGTGATTGCTGCACCCGTCGTTGCTCCAGCCGCACCAGTGGCAACCGCTCCCTTAACGATTCCGCCAGCGTTGGCGACTGTCAATGCAGCACCAGCCACGGCCACGGTGACGACCAAGTCCGCACCCGCGACACCACCAACGTCGACGCAATCTCCACCGTCAACTGCGCCGCCCTTAACCACACCCAACCCACCGCAGACGAACACACTGACGCCGCTATCAACTTTCAACGGACCGCCGCCTGTGTCGGCTCCACCACCAAAACTGCCCGCGCCGCCGACCGCGCCAGCCGGAAAACGGAGCAACCCGTGATCGCCACGAATACGCTGGCCTGGCTGCCCGCAGACCCACGCAAACGCCGATGGCTGGCGGTGGCGATATTGGTTTTGCTGCTTGCATTGATTACAGTAGCCATCGCGGTGCCTGCGGTCATGCTGCACCGGCACTACGACGAAAATATTGCCAAGCTGAGCCGCCAGGTGAGCACGCAGACTGCGTTCAACGCGATGCGACCCCGCTTGACGGAAAAACTTGAATTGCTCAAATCGCGCGATGTACGGAAATTTTTCCTCAAGGGCACCTCAACCGCACTCGCATTAGCCGAATTGCAGGAGATTGTCCGGTCGACGATTGAAACCAACGGTGGCCGGGTAGTGTCTTCTGTGCCGGGCAATGTTGCAAAAGAAGAAGGTGCCTATCGGCAAGTCGCCACCACGTTCAACATGAATGCCAGTAACGTAAACCTGCGTCGCCTGTTGCACACGTTCGAAACCAAAGAGCCCTATCTGTTTGTTGACAGCATCGCCGTTACCTCGCAAGTGCCGTCCGGATTTCGGCCAGCAGCGGGCACGGCCGAGCCGGAGATGTTTATCCAGCTGGAGCTTCACGGCTTTGCGCTGCGTGCCGCGAGTGAAATCACGCCGCCCGCTGACAGCGGCACAACGCCCGGATCCACGACGGCAAAACCACGCAGCAACGACACCGCAACGCCGAAGAAGGGAGGCTCAATATGAAGCCCACGTTGCGACGGTGGCTGCAACGTCATGGCCTGACCGCGTTGATCGGTGTGTTGGTGGTGGCATTGATTGCGGTGATCGGCATCGAAACGCAATGGGGAGCCAGCCTGCGACCCGCGCCAGTGCTGGTGATCGGACAGGCGGCCAAAGCCAGCGACACGTCGGTATTGCCCTTATTTGGATTGCCGCCGTTGGATTCGGGCTTCAAAGAATCGCTGGATCGGCCACTGTTCATCTCGACACGCCGACCCGTGCCGGTCACGGTCGGTGCCGTGCAGCCGGTCATGAAAAAGGGCCAGTTCAGGCTCGCCGGTACCATTCTCAACAAGGATTTGCCTTACGCGTTTTTAGTGGAAGTCGCGACGGGCAAAGGCATGCGGGTGGCACGAGGCTCCGAAATCGTTTCCACTGGCATCTCGGTTGCCTCCATCGACGCGTCACGGGTCGTGCTAAAGCAGGGCGACGAGACGGAGGAGTTGACATTGCGCACAGCGGCCTCCCCGCCGACACCGCCCGCAGCACCTCCCGGTTTTCCCGGCGCGGTAATACCGGGTGCGGCTCAACCGGTACCGCCGTCAGGTGTCGTCGTGGGAGGCGTGCCGACGTTTCCGGGTAATCGCGGCGGCATCCCTGCGCCGCCGGTTGCAGGTGGCATCGTTCCGACCACGCCGCAGCCAGGATCATCGGCATTACCCGGCTTTGTGCAATCACCCGCTTCGCCTGCGCCGACTGCAGCACCCGTGAATCCTGCGGATACCGCTGTCGGAGCCCAGCGCCGTCGCCGCTTTCCGAATGTTCCACAGCAATGATCACGACGATCCAGACATCCGCTTTCGTCTCCCGAATATTTCTTTTATGAGTCCGAACTGTGAACACTAAACCCCGCTATTTTTTCGGCACCGTCATCCCGACGGGTCGAACCGGTGCGCTCTGGCTCACCCTTGCTTTCACGTTAAGCGGTTGCGCTGCGATGCGTGAATCCAGCACGGAAAATTCACCGGTTCCGACGCCAGTCGAGACGAAACTACAGCCCGGCCCGACGCCGCCTGCAAGGGTGATGCCCCTTCCGCCCGGGCCGGTAGCTGTAAATGCCGGTGCGACTGGTGCAAAAACAACCACGCCACCGCTGTCCGCACCGGCGCCAACGGTCGTTACATCCGCCGAACCGGCTCGCGAAACCGCCCGCACGTTCGTCGGTACCGGCAACTTTGTGAAGCAAACGCCGCCTGCACCATCGCCGCCGGGTGGCCCTGAGGAATTCACGTTGAATTTCGAGGATCTCGATATCCGCCAGATCGTGCAGTACATTCTCGGCGACTATCTCAAGGAGTTTTTCACGATTCATCCGCAGACGACAGGAAAGGCGACGATACGCACTTCCAAACCGGTATCGCGGCAGGATTTGATTCCAATACTCGAAATGCTGTTACGCCAAAACAATCAAGTGATGGTGAAAGAGGAGGGCATGTATAAAATTATGCCCGCCGCTCTCGGCATTCGTGGCTCTGTCACGCCGTCGTTGGGTGGCGTCGCGAAGCCGCTGCCCGCAGGTTATTCGGTGCAAATCATTCAGTTGAAATACGTCGGCGTGGCCGACATGTCGCGCATTTTATTGCCGTATCAAGTTGACCCGACGTCGGTGCAACAAGACCCGGTTCGCAATCTGTTGATTCTTTCCGGCACGCAACGGGAATTACGCCACCTGCTCGATATCGTGGATTTATTCGACGTTGATTTCCTCGCTGGATATTCGATCGGTTTGTACCAGTTGTCGACTGATGTGAAGGCTCTCGACGGCGACCTGAATCGTATCTTTGGCGCTGGCGCGGCTAGTCCCCTCTCCGGCATCGTGAAATACATTCCGATCGAGCGATTGAATGCGTTGTTGGTAGTCACGACGCAACCGCGCTACCTCGAAGAGGCCAAAAAATGGATCGAGAGGCTTGATAAAGGCGGTGGCGTCGCGGGGGGATTGCGCTTCAACGTTTACCCTGTTCAGCACGGCAAGGCGGAGAAACTGGCGCAGCTTTTGAACGAGGTGTATGGCAACAAACAGGGCGGCACCGCTCCAACGCTGGCTCCTGGACAGCGACCTGCGCAGATTGCCACCACGACCGTCCCCGGTAGCCCGGTGGCACCGCAAACACCGCTACAGTCCGCCATCCAGTCGTTGGCATCGTTCGCTGGCAGCGGGGTTAGCATCTCGAAAGAAGCCAAGATTGTTGCCGATAACGAAAATAACGCGTTGCTGATCCTCGCATCACCTTCGGATTTTGAAACAATTCAAACGGCGTTGAGGCAACTGGATGTGGCGCGCCGTCAGGTGTCGGTCGAAGTTCTGGTTGCAGAAGTCACGTTGAACGATGAATTGAAGTTCGGTATCGAGTGGTTCATCAATGCCCGCAACAACACGGTGGGCGCGTTGCGCAATCCAGCGGGAGGCACCGGCATTCTGCCGAACATTTTGCCAACGACGCCAAGTCTGGGCGCAGCCATGGATCCCCGCTCATTGATACCGACTTCTCCAGGCTTGCAATTGATCAATGTGCTCGGCGGCGATATACGCGCAACGCTACAGGCACTCGGCACCGATGGACGCGCAACAGTCCTGTCAGCGCCACGCGTGATGGTGTTGGATAACGAGAAAGCGACGATCAATGTAGGTGACCAGATTTCTGTCGATACCGGCGCAAGTAGTGGGGTGACTACTGGCGGAACTGTTGTTACGACAAGACAATATATTAGTACCGGCGTGATTTTGAGCGTCACACCGCGCATCAACGCAGGGGGCCGCGTAACGCTCGATGTCAATCAGGAAGTAAGTACACCAGCCCCGACAGGCGCGAATCCGACCATTGCCACGCGCAAGGCGCAGACGGTGGTTACCGTGAGTTCCGGCGAAACGATGGTCTTGGCAGGCCTCATTTCTGACTCAAACATTGTCGGCTCGTCCGGCTTGCCGCTGTTGTCGAAGATTCCGCTTATCGGCGGGCTTTTTGGCGCGCAGAGTCTCACTAAAAGGCGCACCGAACTGGTTTTGCTGATCACGCCGACCGTTGTCACCAATCCCGACGACGCTCGTACCGTAACAGACGAAATTCGCAAGAAAATGCCATTGCTGGAAGGATTTTTACCAAAGCCGCAAAAATAGGCTCACAGGCAGGATCAAAGGCAGTTACCGGCTTTGACCGCATGATTATTGTTGCAAAAACACCACAGAAGGCTGAAAAGCCCCGGAATCTATTGACGGTAGGAGTAGAATTTATTACTCTTTTTTTGATGCAAGTTTTATCTCAGGTTTTACTTTAAGTATTGCCGAGAAGAAGCGGATTTATTGTGAAATTTAAGTTTTTGTTTTTCGTGTTTTTGGCAGTAGCAGGCGCAGTAAATCTGGTCGGTTGCGGATCGATGGTGTCAGTACCAGCGGCTGGAGCCTCGCCTAGAAGTACGGATGCGGCGGCTCAGCAAGTTACGGCACGCGCGCAGTTGCGCTGGAATGCACTGCTGAAGGGGGATATGGCTGTGGCGTATCAGTTTATTAGCCCGGGCGGGCGTTCGCTGATGTCGCTGGAGCAGTACCGTCCGCGGGTCAATACTGGTTTTTGGCGGGGTGCCAAGGTAAAAGAGGCGTCCTGTGCAGCGGAAACATGCGATGTAACGGTGTTGGTGGATATGACAATTGAAGGCGTCAAATTCACCAATCCCATCAAAGAATCGTGGATTTTGGATGCGGGCAAGTGGTGGTTTGTGTACCAAGGCTGAGCGCGCGGCAAAATGCAGGTGTACGGTATACCAACAAAAAAGTTTGAAAAATGGCTTTAGCTGGTATAAACTTGTAATGTTGTAGCTTCTAAAGTGATCACTTTAATATCTAAAAGGAGTATTTTAAAAAATGAATACGTTCAAAAAGAAATCCTTGCACGCAGCCGTATTGGCGGGCTTGGGAGCGCTAGGCGCTGCCGGTACCGCTAACGCAGTGCATATCAACCCGGACGGTCTCGGGCAAGTAGTTATTTACCCGTATTTCACGGTTCGCAACGGCAACGCCACGTTGATGTCAATCATCAACACGACGAGCCTGACGAAAGCCGTCAAAGTCCGTTTTCTCGAAGGCAAAAATAGCCGTGAGGTACTTGACTTTAACTTGTTCCTGTCCCCGCAAGACGTATGGACTGGCGTCATTGTTCCGACGACTGATGGTGCCAGGCTCGAAACAGGCGACAATTCTTGTGTAACGCCTAGCGACTTGTTCGGTGATGCTACTGGCGCGATTCGCACGGATGGCTTGGGTTTGCCGATCAATGCATTCAAGAACTACCAGTACACCGGTCCTAATACGGATAACCCGGCACAAAACACGCTGGACCGTACCCGTGAGGGCTACATGGAAGTTCTCGAGATGGGTATCGTTACCGATACAACGGTGACTGCGTTCATCAAACATAACTCGGCTGGTATTCCAGCTAACTGTGCTGCCCTTGATTCGTATGACGGACTGTCCACTGCAGCAACTCCTGCTGTCAAGTTCCCAGGTACCTATTTGGCTGCCCCCGCTGGTGGTCTGACTGGTCGCGGCACCTTGATCAACTCTGCAAATGGCACCAACTACACCTACGACGTCACCACGCTTGACGGCTGGTGGGCGCCTGTTGTGGCCGGCAGCGTTCCTTACTCTGCTTCCGGTGTAACCACACCGTCGATCTCCTTGCAAACGGGTATTGACACCGTGAGCAATGTGTTCGTGACCGGCAGAGCTGGTGCTCCGGCTACCACTGGTGTAGTCCGTGCAGTATGGCCAACCTCGCGCGAAGCGGTGTCGGCGGTATTGATGCGTGACACCATCGTTAACGAGTTCCTGACTGACGCTGGCACCGTGTCCAAGACCGATTGGGTCATCACCATGCCAACCAAGCGCGATAACATCGGTGTTGGTACCGGTACGCCTAACCGTCCGTTCAGCAATAACTTCAGCGACACCGTTCAAAGCGGCGCATGTGATGCTTATAACCTCGGCATCTACAACCGCGAAGAAGCCACGCTTGGTGCAACACCTGGTGTAATTTTGCCATCGCCGCGTCCACCTGCAACGTCAGCGCCAGGACAAAATCTGTGCTGGGAAGCTAACGTTCTGGAATTTGCAGCGACTGGTTTGTTGGGTTCAAACAACAATACACAGCTGCAAGGTGCGGCACGCGCATTTGGTACGACCGGTGCAGTCTCCACCGGTGCCGCATTCGCAACCGTTGGTCGTCGCGTATTACAGGGTCCGAATGGTTGGGCGTTTTTGAGCTTTGGTAGCGGTAGCGCTGCCCAGGCACAGCAAAGCATGACGCCGACCAGCGCAACATTGAATGGTGCGCCTCTCGTGGCACCAGCAAATGGTACGCATTTCGGTCTGCCAGTGATTGGTGCCATGTTCCACAACTATACGAATACGGGCGTTGCCTCTTCGTACGGTGGTGTGATCCCGCACAAATACACACGTAACATTCAGTAATATCGTTGTGTCGGTAACGACAAAACAGCAAAGGGGGCCGCGAGGCCCCTTTTGCTTTATCAAGTGTGAAAGTTAACAGCGCATTGTCAGGACTATGTGGGATCATAGTCTGTTAAAATTTGTCCTAATAAAAATGGGGCTCAAGCATGTGTGCTACCCCAGATAAAACCCTCTAAAGGAATTTCATGAACATTACCTCCCGAACGCGTGGCCTCATCGCCGCATCGTTGGCAATCTTCGGTTTTGCCGGCAGCGTAAGCCAGGCACAGACCGTCACCGTCAATGGCTCCGCATGTTCCTCCGCAACCGTCACTTTGGGTGCCGGAACGATCAATATTAATACTGCCGGATGCGCGGGCGGGCCAGTCGCCCAGCCGCCCAGCATTTCAAGCCTCTCAGTGGTCAGTGGTTTACCGAATGCGGCAGTAACCATCAATGGCGCAAATCTCGCTGGCGCTAGCGTTACCATCGGTGGTGTGGCAACGGCTGCATCGATCAACAGCAACGGTACGCAAATAAGCACCAGTGTGCCTGCCTCCGCGACCCCAGGTGCAGGAAACCTGACCGTGACCGTTGCAGGTTTTAGCCCGGTTTCGGCAGCTTTCACTGTTTTGGCACCGCCCCCGCCCGCCGCCCCAGCGATAAGTTCGGTGTCGCCAGCCTCCGGATCGGCAGGCTCTGTTGTCACCATCAGCGGAACTGGATTTAGCGGTGCAACGGTGACCATTGGCGGCGCAGCAGCCAACTTCTCCCTCAGCGGAAATACGATTACCGCGACCGTGCCTGCCGCCGCTACCGTTGGCCTTGGTAACGTGGTGGTGACTGTAGGAAGCTTCACCCAAGCGACGTCCGCCTTCACCGTCCTTGCACCACCACCACCCACCATCAGCGCGGTCTCACCAGCCTCAGGTGCAATTGGCAGCGTGGTCACCATCAGCGGTTCCGGCCTGACGAACGCAACGGTAACAATCGGTGGCGCAACAGCGACGCTCACTTTGAATAGCGCCACATCAATCACGGCAACCGTCCCGGCGACCGCAGTTGTAGGTGCAGGTAGCGTCGTGGTGACCACAGCAGTAACTCCGGCGGCTTCGGCGGCCTTTACCGTGACTGCCGCGCAAGTTGGCGAATTCTCAAACGACGTCCCTCCCATCGCGATTCCCAATCCTTCCAAGCAGGCATTTATCATTCCACCGTTTCACGGCGGTGCGAACGGCGCTGGCGACGAAGTCAGAGCGTTCTCGATGAATCCGGCACGCTGCTCAACCACACCAGCACTCACGCGCTCGTGGCAGCACAACATCGATCTCAACGACTATAAGGGAAAGAATGCATTTGATTTCTTTACCTTGCAGACGAATGAGTCGCTCAGCTTCAAATTTACGGTAGGTAGTGTGGATGCAGCAGGCGGCTTCATTTATAACGACGGCGCGAATGCGCGAGTCCGGCCTACCTTTATCTCGATCACCGAGACGCCGTGTAATTTTGACGCATCAAAACTGGTGCCAGGCCCAACCCGTGATTCCTGCTATTCAACAGGGATTAACGGCCAAGGCGTTAACTGGGCAAACATCACGACCGAGTTACCGGCCTCCTATTGCCGCCTCGTGAAGGGTAGAACTTACTACATGAACCTTCGTTTTCAGGATGCGCGTCCGGTTTCTGAAGGCGGCTCGCCAACGACTGATTCCTGCCCCACCGGA